>NZ_LFVW01000561.1:0-7713 GCF_001182915.1 Kitasatospora sp. MY 5-36 | reverse complement strand
CGGGGCGGTGGTGCCGGCCGGGACGGCGGCACCGGTGGCCGGCGCGCCCGGGGTGGTGGCGCCGGGGGCCGGAGCGGTGGCACCGGGGGTGGCGGCACCGGGGGTGGTGGTCTTGGCCGGGGTCGCGGTCGGCGACGGGGTCGGACCGAAGCCCTTGTACAGGCCGCGGCCGTCTGCGCCCGAGTCCGGGCTCACGGCGGCCTGGGCCTCGACCTTCTGGCCGTCCTTGAAGGTGAACACGGTCGGGGCGAAGCCGCCGACGTGGACGGTCGCGGAGGCGGCGGTGGCGGACGGGTTGCCCTGGCCGCCGATCACCACCGCGCCGCGGGCCGGGACGACGATGCCGGACAGCGGAGCGCCGGCGGCGTCCGCGAAGGTGGTGGCGGCACCGCCGACGGTGACGGACTGGAGCTCGGCCGGGGCGTCCGCGGTGTTCGCGATGTTCACGACCACGTTGGCGGGACCGGTGTGGTCGCCCGAGGCGCCCTCCCCGGTGACGACCACGATGTTGTTCAGCCGGAGGTTCGTTCCGAGGGTCGCCGCCGCGTTGTCCGGCTTGATCTGCAGGGTGTCCGGCGTGTTGCCGGCGGCGCAGGAGGACAGCGAGGCGATGGCGATGGCGGCGAGGGCGGCGATGCTGCCGCGTCGAAGGCTGCGGCTCACGGCGGCGGCTTCTCCCTAGGTCACGTGTCGGGTGGTCAGGTCTCAGATTATCGACCTCGCTTATGCGCTCCTCACGGGGTGGTCCCCGTGTCGCACTCCCGGGGGCCGCCGGGGGCCGTCCGGCCGTACGCCGGGGGTGCGTCCGGCGGTACGTCGACATGTCCGGGTCACGCGGAGGACAAGGTTCGACCAAGATCGAATAACGATTCGGCCGCGACTCGAAAAGGGGTGAAAGCTCAAGATCCAATCATGGTTGCGGGGGTGTTGCGCAAGGGTTTCGTCGAACCCCGGAACCGCCTCCGACCTGCGGGAAGCCCCTCTCGAACACCGGTCGCAGCACGTCATGGGGGTCCTTGTCAAGCCCCGAGACCGGCCCTGACCTGCGAAAACGCCCTTCGGGTGGGCCGAGAAGCGTGTTATTCTGGAAAGCCACGGAAGGGGTCCTGTCACATGACGTTCAAGGTTGGCGACACGGTGGTCTACCCCCATCACGGGGCCGCGCTGATCGAGGCCATCGAAACTCGCCAGATCAAAGGTGTGGACAAGACCTACCTGGTGCTCAAGGTGCAGCAGGGAGACCTGACGCTCCGCGTGCCCGCCGAGAACGCGGAGTTCGTCGGTGTGCGCGATGTAGTCGGCCAGGAGGGTCTGGACCGGGTCTTCGAGGTGCTGCGGGCACCGTACACGGAAGAGCCGACCAACTGGTCCCGTCGCTACAAGGCGAACCTGGAGAAGCTCGCCTCGGGTGATGTCATCAAGGTCGCCGAGGTCGTCCGCGACCTGTGGCGCCGCGAGCGCGAGCGCGGCCTCTCGGCCGGCGAGAAGCGGATGCTCGCGAAGGCGCGCCAGATCCTCGTCAGCGAGCTCGCGCTGGCGGAGAACACCAACGAGGACAAGGCGGAGACGCTGCTCGACGAGGTCCTCGCCTCGTAGCGCGCCACCGCAGTGCGGTCGGGCTGCCGCCCAACGCTCACAGCGCCCGGTGCCGGCGCGCCACTCCTCGGACGAATCGTCCGGGAGTGGTGCAGTGGCACTCCGGGCGCTGAGGCATGTCCGGACCACGCCACCCGCCCGAGCCGGCCCAGGCCTGCAAGACCGTTTCCGCACCCGTTCTTGCGCGGAACCGTTGCGCGGAACTTGCGGAGCTGTGCGGCGGACGGTGGACCGTGGTTCTTCGGAAGGGGCCCGGTGCGCCCGCCGGGCACGCCATGGCCATACCCACTTCGCCGAAGGAGTGAAACCTGAACGCGTCAGGAGCAGTCGCAGCAGCAGTGGTGCCCGCCGCCGGACGGGGTGAGCGGCTGGGGCCCGGGGCCCCGAAGGCCCTGCGGGAACTGGGGGGCGTGCCGCTCCTGGTGCACGCCGTCCGGGCCCTGGCCCGCAGTCGGGCGGTCGGCCTGGTCGTGGTCGCCGCGCCCGCCGACGGGGTGGCCGAGGTGGTCGCCCTGCTGGACAGCCACGGGCTGGACGACAAGGACATCCGGGTGGTGGCCGGCGGGGCGACCCGCCAGGAGTCGGTCCGGCTGGGCCTGGCCGCGATCCCGGACGAGGTCGGGATCGTGCTGGTGCACGACGCGGCCCGCCCGCTGGTCCCGGTCGAGGTGGTGGACGCCGTCGCGGCCGCCGTCCGGGCCGGGGCGCGGGCGGTGGTGCCCGCGGTGCCGCTGGCCGACACGGTGAAGCGGGTCGAGCCGAACCCGGGCGGCCCCGAGCCGGTGCTCGACACGCCCGAGCGCGCCACCCTGCGCGCGGTGCAGACCCCGCAGGGCTTCGACCGCGCCACCCTGGTCGAGGTGCACGCCAAGGCGCTGGCCGAGGAGAGCGCGGGCACCGCCGACGCGCCCCCGGTCACCGACGACGCCGGCCTGGTGGAGCGCTACGGCGGCCGGGTCGTCGTGGTGCCCGGCCACGAGGAGGCGTTCAAGGTCACCCGTCCACTGGACCTCGTGCTCGCCGAGGCCGTACTCGCCCGCAGGAGGGCCGCCGATGCCTACTGACCCGCAGACCCCCGTGATCCCCCGCGTGGGGATCGGCACCGACGTGCACGCCTTCGAGGCCGGCCGCCCGCTCCGGGTGGCCGGGCTGGACTGGCCGGACGCCGAGGTCGGCCTCTCCGGGCACTCGGACGCCGACGTCGCCGCGCACGCCGCCTGCGACGCGCTGTTCTCGGCCGCCGGGATCGGCGACCTGGGTGCCCACTTCGGCACCGACCGCCCGGAGTGGGCCGGCGCGTCCGGGGCGAAGCTGCTCGGCGAGGCGGCCCGGCTGGTCCGCGAGGCGGGCTTCGAGATCGGCAACGTGGCGGTCCAGGTGATCGGCGTGCGGCCGAAGATCGGCAAGCGGCGGGCCGAGGCGCAGGCCGCGCTGTCCGAGGCGGTCGGCGCCCCGGTGTCCGTCTCCGGCACCACCACCGACGGGCTGGGGCTGACCGGCCGGGCCGAGGGCCTGGCCGCGATCGCCACCGCCCTGGTGTACGAACGGCGTTGAGCCGGTCGCGGTGAGCGGTCGGGAACAACCCGGACCTGACGGGTGTTCACCGGGTGTTCCCGGGGCCCGAGTCGCTAGTGTTCGGCTCGGGCCCGGACGGGGCTTCCGCTCGGGCCGAACGCCGACGTGAAGGGGTTTCCGATGGGTGTCGAACTTGCGGACAAGGTCAAGGAACTGCTCGACAGCACGAGCTTCGCCGTGGTCTCCACCATCCAGCCCGACGGGGGCCCGCAGGCCTCCGTGGTCTGGGTCAAGCGGGACGGCGACGACATCCTGTTCTCCACCGTCGAGGGCCGCCGGAAGCACCTCAACCTGGTCAGGGACCCGCGGGTGTCCCTCGTCATCAACGACAAGGACAACCCGTACGAGTACTTCGAGGCGCGCGGCGAGGCGACGCTGACCACCGAGGGCGGCCGGGAGCTGATCGACGAGCTGTCCCGCAAGTACCTGGGCAAGGACTACACCTTCGACGGCCCGGAGGCGGTCCGGGTGGTCGTCCGGATCTCCCCGGACAAGGTGCTCGGCAACATCTGAGTCCCGTCCGCGTCCCGCCGTTTCCCCGGGATCACGCCCCCGTTGTCCCGGGGAATGTGGCGGGGCACCCCCCGGTGCCCACTACGCTTGACGCTGTGAGCATTCGTCTGTACGACACCAGCACCCGCCAGGTACGCGACTTCGTCCCGCTTGTACCGGGTTGTGTCTCGATCTACCTGTGCGGCGCTACCGTTCAGTCGGCGCCACACATCGGGCACATCCGGTCGTACCTCAACTTCGACCTCATGCAGCGGTGGTTCGCCTACCGCGGCTACCAGGTGACCTTCGCCCGGAACGTCACCGACATCGACGACAAGATCATCGCCAAGGAGCGCGAGCTCGGCACGCCGTGGTGGCAGATCGCCTACGAGAACGAGCGCGCCTTCAACGACGGCTACGACGCGCTCGGCTGCCTGCGGCCGACGGTCGAGCCGCGGGCCACCGGGCACATCCCCGAGATGATCGCGATGATGCAGGGGCTCATCGAGAAGGGCCACGCCTACGCGGCCGACGGCAACGTCTACTTCGACGTGCGGTCGTACCCCGACTACCTGGCGCTCTCCAACCAGAAGCTGGACGACCTGCGCCAGCCCGAGGGCGAGGGCGAGACCGGCAAGCGGGACCAGCGCGACTTCGCGATGTGGAAGGCCGCCAAGCCGGGCGAGCCGAGCTGGGAGACCCCGTGGGGCCGCGGCCGTCCGGGCTGGCACCTGGAGTGCTCGGCGATGGCCCACAAGTACCTGGGCGCGGCCTTCGACATCCACGGCGGCGGGCTGGATCTGATCTTCCCGCACCACGAGAACGAGATCGCCCAGTCCAAGGCCTACGGCGACGACTTCGCCGGCTTCTGGGTGCACAACGCCTGGGTCACCATGGCCGGCGAGAAGATGAGCAAGTCGCTGGGCAACTCGGTGCTGGTCTCCGAGATGGTCCGGGCGTGGCGGCCGATCGTGCTCCGCTACTACCTGGCGGCCCCGCACTACCGCTCGATGATCGAGTACAGCGAGGAGTCGCTGCGCGAGGCCGAGGCCGGCTTCGGCCGGATCGAGGGCTTCATCCAGCGCGCCGTCGAGCGCTGCGGCACGGTCGACGCGGCGCCCGAGGTGCCGCCGGCCTTCGCCGAGGCGATGGACGACGACTTCGGCGTGCCGCAGGCGCTGGCCGTCGTGCACACCGCCGTCCGCCAGGGCAACAGCGCCCTGAACGCGGACGACAAGGAGAGCGTGGTGGCGCGACTGGCCGAGGTCCGTGCGATGCTCGGTGTACTGGGCCTCGACCCGCTCGACCCGCACTGGGCCGGGACGGAGCGCGGCGAGGACCTCCACGGAGTGGTCGACTCGTTGGTCCGTCTGGTCCTGGACCAGCGGCAGGCCGCGCGCGAGCGCAAGGACTTCGCCACCGCGGACGCCATCCGCGACCAGCTCGGCCTCGCCGGGCTGGCCATCGAGGACACCCCGTCCGGCCCGCGCTGGACGATCAACAGCCAGTAACCCCATCCGACGATCGGGGTGATGGGTGGGCCGTACCGGACCGGTGCGGCCCTCCCGCATGACGTAGCGCATGCCGTCGGCCGCCACCGGGCAGACCGGGACGGCCGGGGCATGCCGGACAGACAGGAAGTACAGCCATGGCCGGCAACAGTGCACGCAGGAACCGTCGCAACCCCGGATCGAAGAAGGGCGCGTCTGTCGGTACCGGCGGCCACAGCCGGAAGGCGCTCCAGGGCAAGGGCCCGACGCCGCCCGGTGCGGAGCGCAAGGGCCACCCGAAGCAGCGCGCCGCCAACGCCGCGATCAAGCGCGAGCGGGACGCCAAGGCCCGGGCCGGCATGCGCCGGGCCGGCGGCGGCGGCCGCGGTGGCCGCGGCGGCGCGGGCAGCGCCGAGCTGGTCTTCGGCCGCAACTCGGTGGTCGAGGCCCTGCAGGGCGACGTCCCGGCCAACGCGCTGTACGTCCAGCAGTTCATCGACACCGACGACCGGGTCCGCGACGCCTTCCAGGCCGCCAACGACCGCGGCATCCCGCTGATGGAGGCCCCGCGGCCCCAGCTGGACCAGATGACCGGCGGGATGAACCACCAGGGCCTGGTGCTCCAGGTGCCGCCGTACGAGTACGCGCACCCCGACGACCTGCTGGTCGACGCCGCCGACGCGGGCCAGGACGCGCTGATCATCGCGCTGGACGGCGTGACCGACTCGCGCAACCTGGGCGCCGTGGTCCGCTCGGCCGCCGCCTTCGGCGCGCACGGCGTGGTCATCCCCGAGCGCCGCGCGGCCGGCATGACCGCCGGTGCCTGGAAGACCTCCTCCGGCGCCGCGGCCCGGCTGCCCGTCGCCCGGGCCACCAACATGACCCGCACCCTGGAGGCCTACCAGAAGGCCGGTCTGATGGTGGTCGGCCTGGCCGCCGACGGCGAGGCCGAGATCGGCGACCTGGAGCTGCTGACCGGTCCGGTCGTGATCGTCGCGGGCAGCGAGGGCAAGGGCCTGTCCCGGCTGGTCTCGGAGACCTGCGACATGCGGGTCCGGATCCCGATGTCCGGCCTGACCGAGTCGCTGAACGCCGGTGTCGCGGCGGGCATCGTGCTGTACGAGGCCGCGCGACTGCGCGCCAAGCGCTGAGCACGGCCGGGTCGCGGCGCGCAGGAGATCTTCCGAATTCCCCGCAATCCGAGTGAAGGCGATCGGGCCCCGACCGGGCCCGATCGCTTTTTTCATGATCACTTCAAGTGTGCGCCGGACATCCACCCGGGAGAGTGTCCTAAGCGGGCGTCACCCGGTTAGACGGGCGTGGACACCAGAACACCTCGGCGCCCCCTGTTCGGCGACGGCAGCACCGGGATAGACGCGGGCCCCGGCCTCAACACCGTCAAGGTGGAGTCGGACCCTTCGCGGCTCAGCAGCACCCAGGCGAGCTTCCGGCTCCGGCTCGGCGGCCCGGTGGCGCCGCTGATCGATGCCCCGGCCGGACTGCTGTCCACCGGTGCCGCATTCGGCGACCCGTACGCCAACCAGGGCCTGATCCGCCGTCCGCTGGTCACCCCGCAGGTCGTCGTGCCCTCCTCCGCCGTCCCGGCGCTGGCCGGGGCCGGGGCCGGCGGCGCACCGCGCCGCAAGGGCCGGGTCACCGCCGTCACCTGGACCGGCCAGGCGCCCCCCGGGGACCTCGCGGCCACCCGGCTGCTGGAGGCGGTGCGCCCCGGCGGCACCCCGGTCGGCGGCGTCCGCCTGATCGAGGCGGACACCCAGGCGCTCCCCTCCCTCGCGGGCGCCCGCACCCTCCCGCGCCAGCCCCGCGAGGGCGCCGGCACCGCCACCGACGCGGGCGTCGGCCCGGTCGGCGAGCCGCACGGCTGGACCCCGAGCGGCGAACTGCCCGAGGTCTCCGCCGTCGACGCCGCAGGCAGGCAGCCCTGGTACCCGGGCCGCCGGGTCGACCTCGGCCTGGTGCTGCTGCCGCTGCGCGCCGTCCTCGGCTCGCTCTCCGTCTACGCCGGGTTCAGCAAGCTCTGCGACCCGGTGTACTTCGACGGCGGCGAGCGCGGCTCGATGATGCGCTGGCTCTCCTCGCTGCACCCCTGGAAGGTCGCCGAACCGCTGCTGGCCTTCGCCATGGCGCACCCGGTGGGCGCCGGCCTGGTGGTGTCGTTCACCCAGATCGTGGTCGGCGTGCTGACCGTCCTCGGCCTCTGGCAGCGGCTCGCCGCCGGCGCCGCGATGGCGCTCTCCGCCGCGCTGCTGTTCACCGTCAGCTGGCGGGCCGTCCCGGTCTACGACACCCCGGACCTGATCTTCCTCGCGGCGTGGAGCCCGCTGCTGATCGCCGGGGCGCCGTTCGCCTCGCTGGACGGGCGGCTCAGCCTGGAGGCCTGGCGCCGGTACGGCGCGGACGCGCCCGGGGCGCTGCGCCGCCGGGTGCTGCGCCGCGGCACCGTGGTCACCACGGTCGTCGTCGGCCTGACCCTGCTGCTCGGCTCGATGCTCGGCGCCGCCGTCCGTACCGGCGCCCGGGCGCACCAGGCGCCGGACCG
>NZ_LFVW01000560.1:0-7719 GCF_001182915.1 Kitasatospora sp. MY 5-36 | reverse complement strand
CCGAACTCCTCCAGCGCGGCACGGTGCACCGGGGCCGGGCGGGTGGCGGCGGGTACGGGCAGCGGGCGGGTGGCGGGGCCGGTCATGGGTCGATGGTGACGGCCCGGGGCGGGGGTGGCAAACGGCTTTCCGCGGGCCCGGGATAGCGTGGGGCGATCCCGTGATCACCGTCCCGAGGAGAGCCGATGAACAGTCAGAACGATCCCGTGCGCGTGCTGTTGGCGGAGGCCTGGACCTCCTGGGCGGAGCGGGGCGCGGCCCTGGCCGCCGAGGACTGGGGCCGCCCCACCCGGCTGCCCGAGTGGACCGTACGGGAGCTGTTCGCGCATGTGGCGCCGGTGCCGGAGATGTTCACCGGGCTGCGCGCGGCCGTCCTGGACACGCCGGCCGAGGTGGCCGACGGGGCCGGCATCCTGCGGGCCTACAACCGGCCTGGCGGCATCGCCCACACCGCCGCCGGGCAGGTCGCCGAGGCGGCGAAGCGGACCGCCGAGGTGGCCGAACCCGCCGTGCTGATCGCCCGGTTCGGCGTCGAGGGCCCGGCGGCGCTGGCCGGCCTCGCGGACCTGCCGCCGGGGACCACGGTGGCGCACCCGCTGCTCGGCAGCGTGACGGTCGGCGCGCTCGGCGAGGTGGCGCTGATGGAGGCGACCGTCCACCTGCTCGACCTGATCGCGGCCGTCGGCGGCCCGCCGCCCGCCGAGGGGGCGCTGCACTTCACCCGTGCCCTGCTGGCGGAGGTGGCCGACCCGGTGGCCTTCATCGAGGCGGCGACCGGCCGTAGCGCCGAGGCGGTGCTCCCGGTGCTGCGGTAGGGCTGCCGTCGGGTGGGGTGAGGCGTATGCGTCTCATGTCATGAGCCTTTCAAAGGTGCGGGTTTGCTGTCACGCTGCTGCTCCCGGCCCGCTCCCCACGAGAGGCTCCGATGAGAAGACTCCTCCCTGCCCTGACCGGCGCCGCCCTGTTCGCGGCGACCGGCCTCGCGGCGCTCGCCACCCCCAATGTGGCGAGCGCCGCGGACTGCACACCCGCCCAGGTGGTGGCCAACGGCGGTTTCGAGTCCGGTGGTTCGTCCTGGTCGGCGCCGAGCGGCGCGATCACCGCCGACACCGGCCAGAGCGCCCACTCCGGCAGCTCCTACGCCTGGCTCGACGGCTACGGCTCCAGCCACACCGACACGCTCTCGCAGTCCGTCACCCTCCCCGCCGGGTGCGGCACCGCGACGCTCGGGTTCTGGCTGCACGTCGACACCGCCGAGACGACCGGCAGCACCGCGTACGACAAGCTGACCGTCAAACTCGGCTCCACCACCCTGGCCACCTACTCCAACCTGGACGCGAAGGCCGGGTACGTGCACAGGACGCTCGACGTCTCCGCCTTCGCCGGCCAGTCCGTGACGCTCGCCTTCACCGGCGTTGAGGACGCCAGCCTGCAGACCAGCTTCGTGCTGGACGACGTCACCCTGGACGTCTCCGGCGGCGGCACGTCGCCCCAGCCCGGCGACCCGACCCGCACCCCGGTCGCGCCGGCGTACACCGTCGGCCTCACCAGCGACTCCTCCGGCGGCAGTTGGACCGGGCACGAGAGCGTGACGTTCACCAACGCCTCGCCCGACCCGCTGAACGAGGTGTACCTGCGGCTGTGGGACAACGCCCACGGCAGCTGCCCCAGCACCCCGATCACGGTGACCAACGTGACCGGCGGCACGCCCTCACCGCTCACGGTGAACTGCACCGCGCTCAAGATCACCCTGCCGGCCCCGCTCGCCCAGGGCCAGAGCGGCACCGTCGCCTTCGACCTCGGCATCACCGTGCCGAGCGGCGCGGACCGCTTCGGCCACGACGGCGCGTACAACTTCCTCGGCAACGCCCTGCCCGTCCTCGCGATACGGGACGCGGCCGGCTGGCACCTCGACCCGTACACCAACAACGGCGAGTCCTTCTACTCGGTGGCCGCGGACTTCGCCGTCACCCTGGACCACCCGAGCGGTCTGCTGGTGCCCGCGACCGGCACCTCGGTGGACACCCCCGGCACGGCCGGACGGACCGTCACCAAGGCGACCGCGAGCAAGGTGCGCGACTTCGCCTGGGGCGCCGGGCCGTTCACGAAGATCTCCGGCACCTCCGCCGCCGGGGTGAAGGTCAACGTCTACTCGGTGGCGGGCATCAGCGCGGCCGACTCCCAGTCGATGCTCTCCACCGCGACCTCGGCGGTCGACGCCCACGCCCAGCGCTTCGGCGCCTACCCGTACGGCGAGTTGGACGCGGTGCTCGACAACAACTTCTGGTTCGGCGGCATGGAGTACCCGGGCTTCGTCCTCGACCTGGTCAGCACCACGGCGCTCACCCACGAGATCGGCCACCAGTGGTGGTACGGCATCGTCGGCGACGACGAGTACAACGGCCCCTGGCTGGACGAGGCCTTCACCGACTACGCCACCGACCTCGCCCTCGGCAAGACCGGCAACGGCTGCTGGAACAGCGTCTCCTGGGCGTCCTCGGCGGAGCGGATCACCAACTCGATGGCGTACTGGGACGCCAACTCCTCGCGCTACTCGACGGTCGTCTACGGCTACGGCAAGTGCGCCCTGCACGACCTGCGCCGGACGATCGGCGACAGCGCGATGACCACGCTGCTGCGGAACTACGCGCAGGCGCACTGGTACGGCGTCTCCACCACCGCGGAGTTCAAGGCCGCGGCCCAGGCCGCCACCACGGTGGACCTGAGCTCCTTCTGGAGCCAGCACCGCATCGACGGCTGAGCCCGGACATCCGTACATCCCGGACGTCGCCCCCGGTCCAGGCCGGGGGCGACGCCCTTTCCGCGGGGTCAGCCCAGGGCGAGGGCGCGGAGGCGGTCGGCCGCGCCGTTGAAGTAGTTCTGGTCACCGGGGAAGGTGCCGGAGTCGGCGAACTGCCAGAAGGTCTGGTAGCCCCAGCCGTTCGGCAGGGTGCCGACGGAGGAGGCGTAGCGGGCTATCCAGAGCGGATTGGTGGTGCCGAAGCCGCCGTTGTTGCCGGTGCACTGGCTCCACCAGTTGGTGGTGGTGTAGATGGTGGGGTAGCGGCCGGTGCGGGAGTGCACGGTGTTGCTGAAGTCGCGGATCCAGCTGACCATGGCGCTCTGGCTGAGGCCGTAGCAGGTGGCGCCGTAGGGGTTGTACTCGATGTCCAGCGCGGGCGGCAGGGTCTTGCCGTCGGCGGACCAGCCGCCGCCGTGGCTGACGAAGTAGTTGGCCTGGGTGGCGCCGGAGGAGGCGTTCGGCAGCGCGAAGTGGTAGGCGCCGCGGACCAGGCCGGCGTTGTATGAGCCGTTGTACTGCTGGGCGAAGGACGGGTTGGTGTAGCCGGTGCCCTCGGTCGCCTTGACGTAGGCGAACTTGGCGCCGTTGGCCGCCACCGAGGACCAGTTGACGTTGCCCTGGTAGCCGGAGACGTCCAGGCCCGGGGTCTGGGTGGCGGCGAGGGAGGCGAACGGGGCGGCGGTGCTTCGCCCCTCGCGGGCGGCGACGGTGGAGCCGGCGAAGTCCTGCTCGGGGTGGAAGCCGGGACGGCCCTCGGCGAGGGGGGCGACCGGGGCGGGGTCGGCCGCGTACGCGGGGGCGGCGGCACCGGCGACCAGGGCGGTCGCGGCGGCGAGGGCGGCCAGTGCGGGCAGTCGGCGGCGGGCCGGTCTGGCGGCCGCGGCGGTGCTCGCGGCGGTGCTCGCGATGGTGGCCGTGGTGCGGGCGGAGCGGGAAGAGCGGGGCATGAGCACTCCTCTGGTCCGAGCGTGGGGAAGGTCGAAATGACCCGGTTCGGCCGGGGTCTGACCGGCCGTACCGCAGAGTAGCCATGTACCTGGCACCGCCACCAGGCATCTTTTTTCACATGGTGAACGCACGTCACCTCGGTCGGAACGCCATGACCGGCAACCGGCGTTGCCGGTTCTGCCGGTGCGGCCGGCCCCGGGGCGGGGGCGACGGAGGGGCCGGGAGAGGGGTCGGGGGAGGGGCGGGCAGCGGAGGCGGCGCCGGGTGCGGCGGGGGCGCTGTGGCACGATGCCCGCGGGCCGGCCACCACGGGCGGCCCCCTGCACGTGAGGAGAGACCAGCCATGATCGAGACCGCCACCGACTCCGCCCGGCCCGCCGGGGAGCCCGTGTTCCGGCCCGCCACGCCCGCCGACGTCCCGGCGCTGGTCGCGCTGGTCGAGTCCGCCTACCGGGGCGACTCCAGCCGGGCCGGGTGGACCACGGAGGCGGACCTGCTGGGCGGCCGGCGCACCAACCCGGAGGCCGTCGCCGAGGCCGTGGGCCACCCCGACGGCGTGGTGCTGCTCGCCGAGCGGGACGGCGAGCTGGTCGCCTGCTGCCAGCTGGAGCGGCGCGGCGGGCTGGCCTACTTCGGCATGTTCTCGGTGCGTCCCGGGCTCCAGGGCGGCGGCATCGGCCGGGCCGTGCTGGCCGAGGCGGAGCGGGTGGCGGGCGAGGAGTGGGGCGTCGGCGCGATGGAGATGACGGTGATCGAGCAGCGCGCCGAGCTGATCGCCTGGTACGAGCGGCGCGGCTTCCGGCGCACCGGCGAGTTCAGCCCGTTCCCGTACGGGGACGAGCGCTTCGGCATCCCGCGGCGGCCGGACCTCCGGTTCGCGCACCTCGTCAAGGAGTTGAAGGCGGAGTCTGCGGGGAATTGACGTCTGTGTACGGAAGTTGACGGCTGCGTGGGAGCCGGGGCCGGGTCGTCCGGGCGGTCGTACCAGTAGTCGTACCGGTGGTTGACGGCCTCGGAAACGGCCCGTCCTCGGGGTTCGGTTCAGTTCCGCTGGACCGGGTTTCCGCAGGTGATCCGCCGTCAACTCGCTGAGCTGGGGCGATGCGGAGATGTCATACCTCGTTCATTATTGGTCTAGGCCAATGTGAGAGGCTGAGCGCGAACGGCCACGTTCCGTCCGCTGCCCAGGGGGGCCATTTCCGCATGCCCGTTCTCCATGGCACCGCCATGCCCGCACCCGACACCGGTCCGCGCCGGACACCCGCGGACCCCGACAACCACCGGCTGCCCAGCCCGCCCGACGACGAGGAGCTCTACTGGTACTTCGGCCCGCAGCGCCGCTGGGTGCTGCTCTGCGCCACCCTCTCCTACGCGGGAGCCACCGCCACGCTCGGCCTGTTCGCCCTCAGCAAGCCGCTGCTCTGGCCCTTCCTGGTGCTCACCGTGCTCAACGCGGCCACCTGGCTGCTCTCGCTCACCGACGGCCAGCGCGCCCGGCGCTTCACCCGCGACTCGCACGACCTGCTGCTGCGCGCCTGGAGCCCCGCCCGCGCCCCGAGCGTGGACCTGCTGCTGCCGACCGCCGGCGAACCGCTGGCCGTCCTGGACAACGCCTACCGGTACACCGCGGCCGTCCAGTGGCCCGGTGAGCTGACCGTCCTGGTCCTCGACGACGCCGGCCGCCCCGAGGTGCGCGAACTCGCCGAGTCCTACGGCTTCCGCTACCACGCCCGCCCCGACCGGGGCCGGTTCAAGAAGGCCGGCAACCTCAACCACGGCCTGGCCGAGGGCACCGGCGAGATCGTCGCCGTCCTGGACGCCGACTTCTGCCCCCGCCCCGACTTCCTGCACCACCTGGTGCCCTACCTCGACAACCCCGGGGTCGGCATCGTGCAGAGCCCGCAGTGCTTCGACACGGACGCCGACATGTCCTGGCTCGAACGCGCCGCGGGAGCGACCCAGGAGATCTTCTACCGCTGGATCCAGCCCTCCCGGGACGCGCAGGACGGCACCGTCTGCTGCGGCACCAACGCCCTGTACCGCCGCGCCGCGCTGCAGCGGATCGGCGGCTTCGCCGAGATCGACCACAGCGAGGACCTCTACACCGGCCTCGCCCTCGCCCGCGCCGGATGGTCCACCCGCTACGTCCCCGCGCTGGTCGCCAAGGGCATGTCGCCCACCGGCCTGCCCGCCTTCATCAGCCAGCAGTACCGCTGGTGCCTCGGCTCCCTGGCACTCGTCCGCGACCCGGACTTCCGCCGCGGCCCGCTGCCGAAGTCCGCCCGGCTCTGCTTCTGGAACGGCATCCTCGGCTACGTCACCAGCGCGGTGAACGTCTTCGCCGTGCCGCTGCCCGCCCTGATCATGCTGTTCTTCCGGCCCGAGGAGATCCAGCCCTGGCAGGTGCTGCCGTTCCTGCCGCCGATCTGGGTCGCCCTGGTGCTGCTGCCCGCGATGTCCCGCACCCGCTGGCGCTTCGAGGTCACCCGGGTCCAACTCCTCGGCGGGCTCTGCCACGTGGTCGCCATCGCGCACGCGCTGCGCCGCCGCTCCGCCGACTGGGTGCCCACCGGCGCCGTCTCCGGCGGCAGCACGCTCGCCCGCGCCGTCGCCCGGATCGGGGTCGCCTGGCTCGGGCTCGTCGTCCTCGCGGGCGCCGCCGGGCTGGTCCGGGCCGCGCTGCTGTACGGCTGGCGGCCGTACTGGGCGCTCGCCGGGCTGCTCGCGCTCACCACCTACACCATGGTCCCGCTGATCCGGGAGCTGTGGCCGCTGCTGAACGGGACCAACGGGGGCAAGGGCGCCGCCGTCGGTGAGGTCGCCGCGCCCGCACCGGGCCGCTCCGACCTCGGGTTCGGACGGGCCGAGGCCGTCGCCGTCACCGCCGCACTGCTGCTGTGCGGGCTGCTGGCCTCCGGCTGGGCCGACCCACTGATCTTCTGACGGACCGTCACTTCCACTGCAACACCTGCCTGTTGCGTTTCCTTGCGCGTCGCCCCACCGGCGCGGACACCGCCCGGCCGCCCCATCGGCCCGGCGGGCCCGACAAACCGCTGCCAGCCCTGCAAGGAGCACCGCCGTGTCAACGGCCGTACCACCACCGTCGTCGTCCTCCTCTTCCGCTGACGTCCAGCCCTCCGCTCCGACCTCCGCCGCGTCCGGCCCAGGCGTCGACCTGCTGCCCGGCGTCGTCCGGGTCGACCGGGAACTCGCCGCCCCGCAGCGCGCCACCGTCGCCGAGAGCGGGCAGGCCCGCCGGCGCACCGCCTTCCGCCCCGACATCGAGGGGCTGCGCGGCGTCGCCGTGCTCTCCGTCCTCGCCTTCCACTCCGCCGTCCCCGGCCTGACCGGCGGCTTCGTCGGCGTCGACGTCTTCTTCGTCATCTCCGGCTTCCTGATCACCGGCCTGCTCGTCGGCCGCCCGCTCGGCCTGTGGGACTTCGCCGCCCGCCGCGCCCGGCGCATCCTGCCCGCCGCCGCCACCGTGCTCGTCGCCACCGCCGTCGCCGGCGGCGCCCTGCTCGACCCGCTGCGCGGCACCGACCTCGCCCGCGACCTGATCGCCTCCGCCGGACAGTTCGCCAACTGGCGCTTCGTCGGCCAGCAGACCGACTACCTGGCCGCCGAACACGACCCCAGCCCGCTGCAGCACTTCTGGTCGCTGGGCGTGGAGAACCAGTTCTACCTGCTCTGGGGCGTGCTGCTGCTCGGCCTCGCCCGCTACCTGCACGGGCGCCGCCGCACCCTCGCGATCACCCTCGCCACGGTGGCCGTCGGCGGCGTCTCACTGGCGCTCTGCCTGCGCTGGACGGCCACCTCCGCGCCGCTCGCCTACTTCTCCACCGGCAGCCGGCTCTGGGAGTTCGCGGCCGGCGCCTGCGCGGCGCTGGCCGGCCCGGCCCTGCTCTCCCGCGCCGAGCGGCGCCCGGTGGTGTGGTCGCTGCGGGTGGCCGGCTGGCTCGGCCTCG
>NZ_LFVW01000559.1:0-7755 GCF_001182915.1 Kitasatospora sp. MY 5-36 | reverse complement strand
CGGCCACCCGCTCGCGCAGCCGCTCCCGGAACCGCAGGGCGGCCTCCCGGTCCTCGGCCGCGACGCCCCGGCCGACCCGGATGCCCGCCGCCGTCTCCGGCCGGTAGAGCCCGCCGAAGCGGGCGAACCAGTCGGCGTGGCCGCGGGCCAGCTCGAAGCGGTTGACCGTCTGCAGCTGCCGGACGACCTCGGCGAAGTCCGGGAACAGCTCGACCCGGCGCACCGTGAGCCCGGCCCGCGCCAGCCGGGCCAGCTGCTCCTCGAAGGCGCGCAGCGCGGCCGGCTCGGCACACTCCAGGTACGTCCCGTCCGGCACCCCGAGCACGGGCGGCCGGACCTCCCCGGCACCGATCCGGTCCGGGGAGGGAAGCCGGCCGTCGCCCCGCCAGTCGTCGCAGAGCAGCGGGGCCGCCAGGGCCGCGCCCGCCAGGTCGGCGGTGAAGGTCCCCAGGGTGTCGAGGCTCGGCGCGTTCGGGATCACCCCCGCGATCGGGATCCGCCCGTACGTCGGCCGGAAGCCCACCACCCCGCAGTACGCGGCCGGGCGGATCACCGAGCCGACCGTCTGGGTGCCGATCGCCAGCGGCACCAGCCCGGCCGCGACCGCCGCCGCCGAACCGCTGCTGGAGCCGCCCGGGGTGTGCCCCGGACGGTGCGGATTGCGGGTCGGGCCGGGGGCGCTCGCGGCGAACTCGGCGGTCACCGTCTTGCCCGCGACCATCGCCCCCGCCGCCAGCAGCCGGTCCACCACCACGGCCTGCGGCCCGGCCAGCACCCCGGGCGGCAGCGCCGAACCGCCGTGCGTGGGCAGCCCGTCCACGTGCACGATGTCCTTGACGCCCACCGCCACCCCGTACAGCGGCGGCCGCCGGTCGGGCTCCGGGTACCGCGCGGCCAGCTCGCGCGCCCGCGACCGCAGCCGGTCGTACCGCCCGGGCTCCGGCACGAACGCGTGGATCAGCGGGTCCACCCGCTCGACCAGCGCGCACAACCGGTCCACGTACTCGGGGAGTTCCGGCACACCGGCGCGCAGCCCGGCGGCCTCATCGGTCAACGGCGACGGCCGGACGAGGGATTCCTCCATGCCGAGCACGGTAGCGCCGTTTACGGGTGCTCGGCCGCCAGGTACGGCGCCTCGCGCAGGAAGTACGCCCCGCAGGTGTGGCAGCACAGCTCCGGGGTCTTCCCCCAGTCCACCGCCTCCCGCACCCGCGCGGCCGGGTCGAGCTCACGGCCGCACATCGCCACACTCTCCTCGCCCCGGACCATGTGCCACAGCCGCACCCCGCCGGCCTCGCCGCCGGCGCCGTACTCGGCCCGCATCTGGTGCATCATGCCCCCATCGTCCGACCGCCGCGCGCACCCGGCAACCGGAGCGGAACCGCCGGCCGGCGGCCCGTACGGCCCGCCCCCGGCCGGAACACCGCGGACATCCGGAGCGTCTCTCTCCGTAACATCCACGTTGACTGGGCCTACCGCCCGGCCGAGACTTGTCGTGCGTACGCTCCACACTCGGCTACGGGGGGAACCGATGGGCGATGCACAGCTTTTGACGATCGATCATCTTTCGAGAATGCGCGCGGCGGCCGACCGGGTCAGGGGGCTCTCCCAGCGCCGCGCCCAAGTCCTCGAACTCATCGGAACCGACCTGTCCAACCAGGAGATCGCCGCCGAACTGCGGATCGAGGAGCGGACCGTCAAGGCCCACACCGCCGCCCTGTTCGAGCAGCTCGGCGTGTGCTCGCGCATCCAACTGGCCCAAGCGGCCCTGCTGTTCCGGCTGGAGGACTGTACCTGAGGACACTGGTGGACCGTCCGGCCCGGTGCTGAGATGTCCTGGCCCCACTCGGGGCATCGGCAACTACCCTCCGCACCAAGAGAGATGGGACTCACCATGCTCAAGAACCGCATGGGCCGCGTGGCCACCGTGGCGGCCGCCGCCGTCGCCGCGCTGACCCTCGGCACCGGGGCCGCCAACGCCCTCTACGTCAGCGACTACACCACCGCCGCCAACATCCGCAGCGGCCCGTACACCAACTCCTCCATCAACGGCATCGGCTACCCGGGCCACGGCACCAACGACTGGTGCTACACCAACGGCTCGACCGTCAACGGCTACACCGCCTGGGACAGCAACACCGACCGGGCCACCGGCGTCTGGGGCTACACCTTCGAGGACTACATCTCCGGTGCCCTCTCGAACCAGTGGACCAAGTGCTGATCTGCTCCACCGCACCACGGCCCTCTTCGCCCCACCGCTAATGGGGCGAAGAGGGCTCCGCCCGAGACTACCGGCCCGCCCACCCGATGAGGTCCACTCGTGAGGTCCCACCGCCGCACCGCCCTGGTCGTCGCCGCCACCGGGCTCGCCCTGCTCACCGGCTGCTCCTCCGGCGGGAGCGCCGCCCCGGCCACCGGCGGAACCGGCGGCCAGGCCGCCGCGCCCGCCCTGACCGCGACGCCCACCCCGACGACCGTGGCCGACACCCAGCAGCTCCCGCTGCGGGCCTTCGCGGCGAGCCCCCAGGAACTGACCGGCATCGCGAAGGCGCAGGGCCTGCTCACCCAGGACTGCATGAAGCGGCTCGGCTTCGCCTCCTGGCAGCCGAACAACGCCGACCTCACCAAGGCCGGCAAGGACGACATGCCCACGCCGTACGGGTTCCTCAACGAGGCGCAGGCCGCCCAGTACGGGTTCCACCAGCCCGGCACCGCCGGAGGAGCCAAGGTCGGCAGCGGCAGTCCGATGAACCCCGCCGAGTTCACTGCGCTCTCCGGGCTGAAGTCCCCCACCGGCGGCGAGCCGGCCGGCGGCAGCACCCCGCCCGGCGGCTGCACCGGCGAGGCCGACCGCAAGCTCAAGGGCGACAAGCCGCCCGCCGCCGACGTCTACGGGGACCTCACCGGCCAGTCGATGAACCGCACCAAGGCGGACGCCCGGGTGGTCGCCGCCACCACCGAGTGGGCCTCCTGCATGAAGCAGCGGGGCTACGCCTACGGCAACCCCGAGAGCCTCAGCACCGAGTCCTGGGGCCCCACGGTGACCCAGCGGGAGATCGACACCGCCAAGGCCGACGTCGCCTGCACCCGGCAGACCAACCTCTCCGGCATCGCCTTCGGCGTCCAGAGCGCCATCCAGAAACAGCTGATCGAGCAGCACGACAACGAGCTGAAGGCCTACCGCGCCGCCATCCAGTCCCAGCTCGACCAGGCGGCGACGGTGCTGCGGGAGCACGGCCAGTGAGCCGCGCCCGGCCCGGCCGCCCGGCGCGGACGGCCGCCGCCGCCCTGACCTGCGCCGCCGTCCTGGCCACCGCGGGCTGCTCCGGCACCTCCTCGGCCGCCCCGGACCGCGCCACCGCCACCGGCCCGAACGGCGAACGGCTGACCGCGGTCGGGGACGACCTGCGGCAGCCGTACCTCGCCTACTGGGACGAGTGGACGAAGGTCGCCCGGGCCGGCGACGTCGCCGCCGCTCCGCTGGACGCCCACGCCGACGAGCCCAACCTCTCCATCCTGCGCGCCTCGGTGGACCAACTGCGCCAGGAGGGGCAGCACATGAGCGGCGAGGTGAAGCACCGGCTGCTCGGCATGCGGACCGACGGGGAGGCCCGCCGGCTGTACGACTGCGTCGACCTGGACGCCTGGCGGATCGTGGACGCGGGCACCGGCCACGAGATCAGCCAGGTCGGCCAACGCCCAGAACAGCTCAGCATCATGACAATGCGTCGGATCGACGGGGTGTGGAAGGTCACCGACATCCAGAACCCGCTGCCGTGCCCCGGGGGCACCGCCGCCCCGCCCCGCAGCAGCTGACCCCCGTCCGAGCGCGAAGCACCGGAAGACGTACCGGAAATGGAAGCCGTGGAAACACCCGAGCCCGAGGCCACCGCAGCGGAACCCGCCACCCCGGCCGGGTCCACCCCGCGTCGACGGCGGCGGCTGATCGTCGTGATCGCCCTGGTCGCGACGGTCACCGCCGGGGGCGGGATGTGGGCCGCCACCCTGATCCGCTCGCCGGAGCAGGCCGCCGCCGACGCCAAGGCGCCGCCCGCCTCGGTGCTCACGGCACCGGTGGTGCAGCGGGTGCTGTCCAACACCACCGTCCTGCGCGGGGTGTTCACGGCCGGCCAGTCCTTCCCGGTGCAGCCGGGCGCGGTCTCGGCCAGCGCCGGCGGCCCGGGCGGCGGCACCCCGATCGTGACGGCGCTGAAGGTCAACAGCGGGGACGCGGTGGACTCCGGACAGGTGCTGGCCGAGGTGTCCGGACGGCCGGTGATCGCCCTGCCCGGCTCGACACCCGCCTACCGCGACATGGCACCGGGCGAGTCCGGCGGCGACATCGGCCAACTGCAGGACGTGCTCCGGGACATGGGGTACTACCCGGGCGGCGACGACAAGGGGTACTTCGGGGCCGCCACCAAGGCCGCCGTGGCCAGGCTCTACCAGAAGCTCGGCTACCCGGCGGCCACCACCGGCGACCAGACCGCCACCGCCGTCCGGACCGCCCAGCAGGCCGTGGACCAGGCCAAACAGGCCGTCCGGGACCTGGAGAGCCAGCCCGCCCGCGGCGGCGACGGCGAGCCGACCGCGGCGGCCACTCCGGCCACCACGGCCCCGGCGGCCGGCAAGAACGGCGCACCGGCCCCGGGAACCACCGGGACCGGCGCACCCGCCGGAGGTGCCGGTTCCGGTGGCGCCGGTTCCGGAGGTGCCGCCGCGCTCGCCCGGGCCCGCGCCGATCTCACCGCCAAGCAGCAGGACCTGGCCCGCGCCCAGGCCAAGGACGGCCCCCAACTGCCCGCCGCCGAGGTGGTCTTCCTGCCGGCGCTGCCGGCCCGGGTGGGCGCCGTCGGCGCCAGGGTCGGCGACAAGGTGACGGCCCCGGTCCTCACCCTCACCGCCGGCGGCCTCAACCTGACCGGCCACCTGCTCCCCGGCGACGCCCCGCTGGTCAAGCCCGGCATGGACGTCACCGTGCTGTCCGAGACCACGGGCGTCCAACTCACCGCCAAGGTCGGCTCGGTGGGCGCGCTCGTCACCCCGGGAAGCCCCGGTGGCGGCGGGGGTGGGGGCGGCGCCGCCAGCGCGGCACCGGCGGCCCCGGGCGCCGGCACCGACCCCTACGTCCCGCTCGTCGTCACCCCCGACGCCCCCTGGGACCCGGCCCTGGAGGGCCAGGACGTCCGGATCACCGTGGTCGCCGCCTCCACCCAGGGCGAGGTGCTCGCCGTGCCCTCCTCCGCCATCAGCTCGGGCGTCGACGGCCGGACCTCGGTGTCCGTCGCGGGCACCGACGGCACCCGGCGCACCGTGGAGGTGACGGCGGGCGTCGCCGCGGACGGCTTCGTCGAGGTCAAGCCCGCCGCCGGAGCCGAGCTCAAGCCCGGCGAGCAGGTCGTGGTCGGCCGGTGAGCGGGGCCGGGACAGACCGCGCCGGAGCCGACCGCGACACCCCGGTGATCCGGCTGCGCGGGGCGTTCCGCACCTTCCCCGGCCCACCGCCGGTCACCGCCCTGCACCCCCTCGACCTGGAGGTCGCCCGCGGCGAGTACGCCGCCGTGATCGGCCCCTCGGGGTCCGGCAAGTCGACCTTCCTCAACCTGCTCGGCCTGCTCGACCGGCCCAGCGGCGGCACGTACGAACTCGACGGCATCGACACCGGCGCGCTCTCCGAGGCCCGCCGCACCGCGCTCCGCGGGCGCCGGATCGGCTTCGTCTTCCAGTCCTTCCACCTGCTGCCGTACCGGACCGCACTGGAGAACGTGATGCTCGCCCAGGTCTACAACGGATCGGCCAGGGCGGGCCGGGCCGACGCCGCCCGACGGGTCCTGGACCAGGTCGGCCTCGGCCACCGCGCCGAGGCCCTGCCCTCCAGGATGTCCGGAGGTGAACGCCAACGCGTCGCAGTGGCAAGGGCGTTGGTGAACCGGCCGTCGCTCCTGCTGTGCGACGAACCGACCGGGAACCTCGACTCGGCGACGGCCCTGCGGGTCATGGAGCTGTTCGAGGAACTGCACGGGAGCGGCCTGACCCTGCTGGTCATCACCCATGACCGCGAGGTCGCCGAACGGGCCCGGCGGACCATCACCATCCGGGACGGCCGGCTGAGCGCGACCGGGGCGGCGGTCGAACGGTGAGGAGGCGCGCCACGTCCACCGAAGTCCCGCTCTCCCGGCTCGGGTTGACCGACCTGCTGAGCGAGGCGCTGTCCGGCATGGTGCAGCGGCCCGGCCGGTCGGTGCTCACCCTGCTGGGCACCGTCCTCGGCGTCGGCGCCTTCGTCGCCGTCCTCGGGCTCACCTCCAGCGCCACCGGCCAGATCGGCAAGCGCTTCTCGGCCCTGCAGAACACCACGGTCACCCTGGTCGGCCGCGGAGCGGAGGTGGTCCTCGGCAACGGCCAGCACCGCGCCGCCATGGACTTCCCCGAGGACGCCGACCGCCGGGTGGGCCGGCTCAACGGCGCGGTCGCGGCCGGGGTCTACTGGAGCGCGCCGCTGACCGAGCCGAAGATCTCCACCTCCCCGGTGCCCGGCACCGGCTCCGGCGCCGGGCTCAACGTCCTGGCGCTCTCCCCCGGCGGCTTCGACGCGATCGAGGCCCGGGTCTCCGCCGGCACCGTCTACAACGCCTTCCACAGCGAACGCGGCCTGCGCGTCGCGGTCCTGGGCTCGGCCGCCGCCGGACGGCTCGGCATCAGCCGCCTCGACGCCCACCCCGCGGTGTTCGTCAACGGCGTCGGCTTCACCGTCATCGGCATCATCGACGGCAGCGCCCGGCTGCCCGAGACCGCGCTCGACGTCATGGTGCCCACCACCACCGCGCGGACCCTCTGGGGCAACCCGCCGCCCGGGGAGAACGGCCGGGCCCGGATGGTGGTCCGCACCCGGACCGGCGCGGCCGCCCTGGTCGCCTCCCAGGCCCCGACCGCCCTGCGCCCGGAGGCCCCCCAGGACTTCGAGGCCCTCGCCCCGCCCGACCCGCACACCCTGCGGGACTCCGTCTCCACCGACCTCACCGGGCTGTTCCTGCTGCTGGCCGCCATCTGCCTGGTGATCGGCGCGGTCGGCATCGCCAACACCACGCTGGTCGCCGTCCTGGAGCGCACCGGCGAGATCGGCCTGCGGCGCGCCCTCGGCGCCCGGCCCCGGCACATCGCGGCCCAGTTCCTCACCGAGTCCACCGTGCTCGGCACCCTCGGCGGACTGATCGGCACCGCGATCGGCGTGGCCGTCGTGGTGCTGGTCGCGCTGGCCCGCGACTGGACCGCCCTGCTCCAGCCCTGGACGGTCCTGCCCGCACCGCTGGCCGGCAGCCTGGTGGGCCTGCTGGCCGGCCTCTACCCGGCCCTCCGGGCCGCCGCCGTCGAACCGGCCGAAGCCCTGCGCCACTGACCCGACCCCGGCTCCCCCGCCGTCCCCTACAACGAAGCCCGCCCTACGAAGCCGCCCGCAGCAGCGCGTCGTCCTGCCACTTGAGGATCTTGTCGAAGCTGACGATCGCCCCGCGCAGCGGGTGGTTGCGCAGCTGGACGTGGTCGGTGAGGGCGTGGATGAGGAAGAGGCCCCGGCCGGACTCGGCGGTGAGGTCCGGGAGGGTGTCCAGGTCGACCGGGCGCAGGGTGGGGACGCTGGGGCGACAGGGCAGGACGTGGGTGTCGTACGGGTGGCCGTCGCGGCGGGGGCCGTAGGCGGCGAGGACGCGGGCCGGGACGGTGGCGCGGCCGCGGCGGGTGCGGCGGGGCGCCCGGCCG
>NZ_LFVW01000558.1:0-4669 GCF_001182915.1 Kitasatospora sp. MY 5-36 | reverse complement strand
CAGTTGCCCGGCCAGCGCGCCGCGCGGCGGCGGGGCGGGCGGGGGTGGGAGCTCGGGTGGCGGGGTGTGCGCGGCGGGTCACGGGGGCAGCGCGGCTTGCGGGGTGGGAGCTGGGGCGGCGGGGCGTTGGCCGGCCCGGGGGTCAGAGGCGGTGGATCGGGGGGACTTGGTAGGTGCCGTCCAGGACGGCGGGTTCGGGTTGGTAGATGCGGAGGATGGGGCGGAACTCGCCGGGTGGGGTGGGGAGCCAGTTGGCGGCGGCGGTCGGGTCCTCGGGCTGGTCGTGCCGGAGGGTCAGGGTGAGGGAGCCGTCCTCGCCGTGGACCAGTCCTGGGGTGCGGTCGCCGATCGAGTAGCGGTCGATCGGATTCTCCACCAGGTAGTAGTCCGGGACGGAGTACATCGTGACGGACCAGAATGCCCCGGCCGGGGGCGGCTGGTCGAAGCGCAGGGTGTAGTCGTGGAGGCCGGTGAGGGGCCGGCCGTCGGAGTCGTCGTAGGTCATCGCGTACGAGGCCTCGTAGGCGTGGTTGCCCCAGAGGCCGGCCCGGGCGGCGGCGGCCCGGCTGAGGTAGGCGGCGCGGCGGTCGGGGATGCGCCACTCGGGGTCGTCGAGGGTGCCGGGGCCCAGGTGGTCGGTGTTGTAGTCGAAGAGGTGGAGGGCGCTGCGCCACTCGCCGGGCGGGTGGTCCTCGGGCGGGCGGGTGGCGTCCTCGACCCGTTCGCGGCCGGCGGCCAGGCCCTTGGCCAGCGCCAGTGTCCATTCGGCGGCGGCCGCGCGGTACGGCGAGGCGCCGTCGTCGAGCAGGCCGAGCGGGGCGAAGCGGCGCTGGTACTCGATGTCGGCGGTGGCGGGCGGGAAGGCCTGCATCCAGACCCGCAGCCGCTCGAAGAAGGCCAGCCGCTCGGGGACGTCCGCGTCCGGTTCGGGGAGTCCGGCGACCAGGCCTCCGGGTTCCAGCGGTTCCAGTTCGAGGGCGGCCTGGAGGGCCCGGACCCGGGGGAAGTCGTCCGGGCCGGCGCAGGCGAAGCGGCCGACGAGGGTGCCGACGGTGGTCGGCAGTTCGATCACCCGGTCGGGGTCCGAGGGGGTGCCGTGCCAGCCGGGCGGGACGATCAGCCAGGTCTGCGCGCCGGTGCCGGTGGCCCGGCGGCCGAGGTAGGCGACGTTGTCCGTCCAGGCGTCGATGACCTGCAGCACGTAGTAGGCGCCGGCGGTGTCCGGGACGCGCAGCACCTGCGGGCCCTCGGAGAGGTCGAGCTGGGCGATCGAGTAGACCGTGTCGTTGTTGACCGAGACGAAGCGGTCGGCCGGACCGGCCAGTCGGGTGGCGTGGCTGAGGTGGTTGAACGGCGCCGCCGGCAGGGTGCCCAGGCCACCGCGGTCGAAGCGCTCGACCATGGTGAGGCCGGCGACCAGCGGGTAGCCGTAGACGTACGCGTCGGCGGCCAGGGCCTCCAGCTCGGGCTGGTTCATCACGGGTCCTTCGTCCGGGGCGGGCAGCCGGTCGGCGGGGGCGGCGGCGCCGGCACGGCACCGGTGGGACGCTCGACGCCGGCGGGCCGTCGGTGCCGGCGCGGCGGGCGGGTCCGCCGTACGGGGCGCGCACCGGGCCGGGGTGCGGTCGCCGACCGCGGTACACCTCGGATGCTAAGCGGGGCCGGGTGGGGCGGCATGTCGGACCGGAAGCCGCGCGGCTTCCGCCCGCCGGGATCTGCTGTGCGCTGATCCGGGCGTACCGGCGGGGCGGCCGGGAGAGGGTCGTCGGTATGAAGATCCTCCTGCTTGGGGGCTCGTCCTTCCTCGGACGGGCCTACGCTGCCGAGGCCCTCGCCAGGGGCCACCGGGTGACCACCTTCAACCGCGGCCGCAGCGCCGCCGACCTGCCCGGTGTCGAGGCCGTCCGGGGCGACCGCGACAGCGCCGGGGACCTCGCCCGGCTGGTCAACGGCCGCGGCTGGGACGCCGTCGTCGACACCTCCGCCCAGCAGCCCGCCCAGGCCGCGCTCAGCGCCCGACTGCTGCGCGAGCGGGCCGGGCACTACACCTTCGTCTCCTCCGTGCACGCCTTCGCCGACTGGCCCGCCCACGTGGTCGACGAGGGTTCCGCGCCGCACCCCTGCCCCGCCGACACCCCGCCCGACCAGCCGCCCGGCAACGCCCTGAAGGCCGGCTGCGAGCGCGCCGTGCTGGCGGGGTTCGGCGCCGGGCGCACGCTGGTACTGAACAGCGGGCTGCTCGTCGGGCCGTACGAGTTCGGCGGCCGGCTGCCCTGGTGGCTGGAGCGGATGGCCCGCGGCGGGCGGGTGCTCGCCCCGGGGGATCCGCGGCGGACCATGCAGGTGATCGACGTCCGGGACTTCGCCGGCTTCGGGCTGGACCTGCTGACGGCCGGGACGGCGGGGCGGTTCGTCACGACGGCGCCGCCGGGGCGGCTCCGCTTCGGCGAGTGGCTGGAGACCTGCCGGGAGGTGGCGGGCGCCGCGGACACCGAGCTGGTCCGGGTCCCGGACGGGCCGCTGCTCGCCGAGGGGCCGGACCGGGTCGACTGGTGGACCGAACTCCCGCTCTGGGCACCGGACCTGCCCGAGCTGGCGGGCGTCTGGCTGGCCGACACCGGCCGGGCGGAGGCGGCCGGGCTGCGCTGCCGGCCGTTCGCCGAGACGGCGCGGGACACCTGGGAGTGGCTGCGGACGCGCGGGCCGGTCGAGGACACCGACGCCGAGGGGCGCAAGGGGCGGCCAGGGGCGGCGGTGCGGCACGGCATCGAACCCGCCAAGGAGCGGCGGCTGTTGGCCGCCTTCGGCTGACGGCGAGGTCGGCCGGGCCGTGGAGGCGGCCGGGGGTGGGAAGCCGGCCGGGCTGGCCTCCCACCCCCCGGGGAGACACCGGGGAAAGGCCCGGGGACGCATCCGGCCCGGGCGGCCCGCTCAGTGCGTGCGGCGGGTGACCAGCTCGGCGAGCGCCAGCAGCTCGTCGGCCGCGGCCGGCTCCGGGACCGCGGCGGCCAGCTGCGCCATCGCCGTGGCCATCCGCTCGCAGGACTCGCCCTGCGCCCAGCCACGCCCGCCGGCCGCCTCGACGGCCGCCGCGCACTGCGCCAACTCCTCGGGGCTCAGCGGGCGTTCGATCGCGTACAGCTCGGCCAGCCGCTTGCCGTCCACGGTGCCGGACCCCAGCGCCGCGACCACCGGCAGCGACTTCTTCCGGGCGACCAGGTCCGCGCCGACCGGCTTGCCGGTGACCGCCGGATCCCCCCAGATGCCGATCAGGTCGTCGATCAGCTGGAAGGCCAGGCCGATCTCCCGGCCGAAGCCGTCCAGCGCCTGCGCCGCCTCCTCGGAGGCGCCCCCGTACAGGGCGCCCATCGAGCAGGCCGCGCCGAGCAGCGCGCCGGTCTTGGCCTCCGCCATCGCCAGGCACTCGGGCAGCGAGACGTCGTCGCGCCGCTCGAAGGCGCAGTCGATCTGCTGGCCCTCGCAGAGCTCGACCACGCAGTCGGCGAGCCGGCGGATCGAGCCCTGGGCGGCCGGGTGGGTGTCCTCGGCGAGCAGGCGCAGCGCGAGGGAGTGCATGGCGTCCCCGGCCAGGATGGCCTCGGTGGTGCCGAACACCCGCCAGGCGGTGGGCCGGTGGCGCCGGGTGTCGTCCCGGTCGATGACGTCGTCGTGGAGCAGGGTGAAGTTGTGCACCAGCTCCACCGCGGCGGCCGCGGCGACGGCCTCGTTGGGCCTGCCGCCCAGGGCCTGGGTGGCGGCGAGGACCATGGCCGGCCGGATCGCCTTGCCGGCGGGTGCCTCGGCGGGGGTGCCGTCCGCCTCCCACCAGCCGAAGTGGTAGCCGGACACCTTGCGCATGGTGCCGGGCAGCGAGTCGACGGCGGCCCGCAGGACCGGGTCGACCAGGGCGCGGGTCCGGGCGAGGATGTCCGCCGCCTCGTGCCCCTCTTTGTGGTCCCGCTCCAGCGTGGGACTCGTCATGGGTCTCTCCCCCTGTCGGGCGCCTGTCGTGGGACGGCCCGCCGACGGCGGACCGGAGTTGCGCTGCGGTGCCGGGCGCGGTCGCGCCTCGCCCCGGCCGGGCCCGTGCCGACGGGGTCGGTACGCACCGGGGTCGTACCGGCAGGGTCGGTACGCGCCGGGGTCGTACCGGCCGGGTCCGTACGCGCCGGGGCCGCCGTCCGCCGGGGCCGGATGGGCGGCCCCGGCGGACGGCACGACGGCGCGGCGCCGCGACCGGCCGTGCGAACCGTCAGTACTGCGCGATGTCCACGTTCTCCAGGACGCCGACCGCGTCCGGCACCAGGATCGCGGCGGAGTAGTAGGCGCTCACCAGGTAGGAAATGATGGCCTTGTCGTCGATTCCCATGAACCGCACCGAAAGGCTCGGCTGGTATTCGTCCGGAATTCCGGTCTGGTGGAGGCCGATGACGCCCTGGTTGTCCTCGCCGATTCGCATCGCGAGGATCGAGCTGGTGCTCCCGACGATCGGGATCTTGTTGCACGGGAAGACCGGGACGCCGCGCCAGGACTGGATCTGCTTGCCGTCGACCTCGACCGTGTCCGGGTAGAGGCCGCGCTTGTTGAGCTCCCGGCCGAAGGCGGCGATGGCCCGGGGGTGGGCCAGGAACAGCTTGGTGCCGCGGCGGCGGCTGAGCAGCTCGTCCAT
>NZ_LFVW01000557.1:0-3096 GCF_001182915.1 Kitasatospora sp. MY 5-36 | reverse complement strand
GTCGTCCGGGGTGGGCGGGCCGGAGTGGGTCTGGAAGCGCTGGTCGTACGCGGCGTTGCCGAGCAGCCCGAAGTCGGGGTTGTTGACGAGCTCGTGCTCCTGGCGCTCGCGCAGGGCCTCGATGGTCAGCCGCAGCTGGTGCTCGGTCTGGTTCATCGGCTGGTTGTAGAGGTCGGCGACCCGGCTGTGCACCTTGAGGATGGTCTGCGCGACGCTGAGCTCGTACTCGCGCGGCTTGAGCTCGTAGTCCACGAAGGCGCCGGGCAGCTCGTACTCGCCCTGGTGGCCGGCGGAGAGGTCGATCGCGGCCTCGCCGTGCTTGTTCTGCGCCTGCTGGAAGCCGTTCAGGTATTCGATGATCTGGAGCTGGAGCGCCTCGGAGCGGTCGTGCAGCTCCTGGAAGGCGGGCCAGGACAGCGTCATCACGGTGCCGGCCGTCGCGGCGCGGACGGTGTACGGCCAGGCGCCGCCGTCCTGCCGGACCGCCTCGTCGCCGAGGTGGTCGCCGTCGGCGAGGGTGCCGACGACCGTCTCCTCGCCGTACTTGCCGGTGCCCAGCCGGTCGAGCTTGCCGTGCGCGATCAGGAACACCTCGGTGATCGGGGCGCCGGCCTGGACCAGCACGTCGCCCGGGGCGAACTCCCGCTGCACGAAGCGCGAGGCCAGCTCCTCCAGCACGGCCTCGTCCTGGAATCCGCGCAGCACCGGCACCTCGGCCAGCGTGGGCGCGACGATCCGCACCTCGGCACCGGTCTTGACGAAACCCACCCGGCCGCGGCCGACCGAGTGGCGCAGGCGGCGGTTCACCCGGTAGGTGCCGCCGGACACCTGCACCCAGGGCAGCTTCCTGAGCAGCCAGCGCGGGCTGATGCCCTGCATCTGGGGCGCGGACTTGGTGGTCGTCGCGAGGTTCCGCGCGCCGGCCGTGCTCAGACTCTGCTGCTGCCGGATCTCCGACTGCGCACTGGGCGCGGGAATTCCGGCATTGGTTTCGGTCGACATGGGGGAGCCCTTCGCATATCCCGATGAAGTGTCGCCTTGCACATGCGTGTTGCAGCTTCATGGTGGGCCCTGCCGAGGGTGCGCCGCAATCACTCGTTCGAGTGGTTCGGAATGCCTAAACAAATAGTACGAATAGATCACCCGATCGATATCTGTTCGACCGTCTATTCGAACAGCTCGGAGCGCGGCGCCCCATCCTCCCCCATCCGCGCCCCGAACCGCGCCACCCCGCGCCACGATCCACAGGCGGCGCCCCCGCCGTCCGGACCGTTCGAACAGGCCGCTAGGGTGCCCTGACCCTTCGTCAACTCTCTTCCCGAGAGGGTCACATGAGTGCACCCGTACGTGTCTGGCTGAACCGCACCTACGCCGAGAACGTCTTCTTCATCGAACAACTGCGCGCCGCCCCGCGCCCGGTGGTGGTCCACGCGACCCACGGCGACCCGGACTCCCCCGTGCTCGCCGCCGCCGACCACGGCAGCGCCGAGCCGGCCGACCTGCCGGCGGACGGCTACGTCGGCTACGCGCTGGACTACTGCGCCCGGCACGCCGTCGACGTCTTCGTCCCGCAGCTGCACCAGCTCGCCATCGCCCTCGCCCGGCCGGAGTTCGAGGCGATCGGCACCGCGCTGCTCTGCCCGCCGGCCACCGCGATAGCGGCCTTCACCAGCAAGGCCGACGGCTACGCGGTGATCGCCGGGGCCGGCCTGCCCACCCCGCCCTGGTGGCGGGTGCGCACCCCCGGCGAGCTGTGGGACGCCGTCGAGCGGATCGAGGGCGCCGGGCACACCGCCTGCCTCAAACCCACCGCCGGTGCGGGCGGCGCCGGCTTCCGGGTGCTCACCCGGGAACCGTACGGAGCGCGGCGGCTGACCGGCTGGGACCACCGGGTGCAGGTCGATCAGGTGGCCGCGGCACTCGCCGAGGGCGGCCCGGACGGCGAGCCGGTGGACCTGCTGGTGATGCCCTACCTGGACGGACCGGAGGTCTCGGTGGACTGCCTCGCCGACCGGGACGGCGGCCCGCTCACCGCGGTCGGGCGCACCAAGGAGGGCCGCCGCCGCGGCTTCACCACCGAGGAGTGCTACCTGGACCCGGTCCGGCGGCTGGTCCGCGCGACCGGCATGGCGTACCTGTCCAACGTGCAGTTCCGCCGCTTCGACGGCCGGCCGGTGGTCATCGACGTCAACACCCGCCCCGCCGCCGGGCTCCACCAGCTGCGGCTGTGCGGCCTCAACCTGCCGTGGGACGCGGTGCGGCTGGCACTCGGGGAGCGGCCGGAGTACCCGGGGGCGGAACCGGACGTGCGCGGCATCGAGTACACGCTGGTGTCCGGCATCCGGCCGGTGCTTCAACGCCGGGCGCCGGGACGGGTGTCACTGGTCCGGGCGCTGCACCGGTGAACGGCCGCGCGCCCGCCGCTACAGCGGGCCGTTCCAGTCGAGGGTCGGCTCCAGCACGCCCTCGAGCGTGAGCAGCCAGCGCTTCACCTCGATCCCGACCCGGCCGCCGCCGAAGCCGCCGATCCCGTCCGCCGCCACCACCCGGTGGCAGGGCACCAGCAGGGGGACGGGGTTGGCGGCCATCATCTGCCCGACCGTGCGGGCGGCCAGGCCGGGCTCCGTCACGTCCTCGAACACCCCGCTGCGGGCGGCCAGTTCGCCGTAGGTGATGGTCCGGCCGTACGGCACCTCGCGCCAGAGCGCCTGCAGCACCGCGCGGTGCGGGCCGGAGCTCAGGCTCCAGTCGATCGGCAGGCCCAGGTCGCGGGTGCGGCCCGCCAGGTAGGCGCCGATCCGCTCGGTGACGGCGGCGATCTTCGACTCGTCGGTGCAGGGCGGCGCCTCGCCCTCGCGCGGCCCCCGGTAGCCGGCCGACACCACACCGAGCGGGGTCACCGCGATGTGCATCGGCCCGCTGGGCAGCGGCGTGGGCACGGTCAGCCAGGACATCGACCAGGACTGCGGCACGTTCGGGCCCCCACCCTCCGCCGGACCGGCCGCCGGCCACCCCGGCGTCCGGGGGGCGTCCCCGCCCCGCGCGCCATCGTACGGCGGGCGGCCGACAGGCCCCGGCGCGCGATCCACGGGCTCG
>NZ_LFVW01000556.1:0-3497 GCF_001182915.1 Kitasatospora sp. MY 5-36 | reverse complement strand
AGCGGCGGCCGGGGCCGCCTGGGCGCGCCCGCCACTGCGGACCCCCTCGACGAACAGCGTCATCACGACGCCCAGGTACGCGACGTAGCCGACGACCTGGAGCACCGTCATGGTGACGGTCAGGTTGAGGGTGCCCTGGACCAGCGTCGCGTACCAGGACGAGGCGTCCAGGCGCCCGCTCAGGTCGAAGGCGTACGAGGTGCCGCCGCCGACCAGGCCGGACTCCTGGAGGTCCCGCAGGCCGTAGCCGAGGACGCCCGCCGCGACGACGATCAGTCCGACGCCGGTGATGGTGAAGAACCGGGTGAGGTTCATCTTCAGGGCCCGCCGGTACAGGCCCCAGCAGAGCCCGGCCGAGAGCACCAGGCCGACGGCCGCGCCGATCAGCGGCCCGGTGGACTCGCCGGCGGTGCGCACGTTGGTCCACAGGAAGAGCGAGGTCTCCAGGCCCTCGCGGGCGACCGCGAGGAAGCTGGTGAGCACCAGCGCGCCGGCGCCCATCGCCAGCGAGGCCTGGACCTTCTCCTTGATCTCGGCGGAGAGGGTGCGCGCCGAGCGCCGCATCCAGAACACCATCGCGGTGACGAAGCAGACCGCGATCAGGCTGAGCACCCCGCCGAACGCCTCCTGGGCGTGGCCGGAGAGGTTGGCGGCGGTGAAGGTGAGCACCGCGCCGAAGCTCAGGCTGAGCGCGACTGCCGCCGCGACGCCCGACCACACCTGGGGCAGCCGGGCCTTCTGGTCCGCCCGCACCAGCGTGGCGACCAGGATCGACACGATCAGTCCGGCTTCCAGGCCCTCGCGCAGACCGATCAGGAAGCTGGGAAACGCCTCATCCCACATGCGGCGGGCTCCTCCCCCGGGCCGGCCCGGGTCGTTCACCTGTTCTCGACCCCGCCGCGGTGGCGGCGGGGCGGCACAGCCGAACGCCCCGGACACTGCGGTCCAGGGCGCCACGGCTTAGCTTAGGCAAACCTTAGAGCCGCGCAGGTCAACCGCACCCCCGGTTCGGGTAAGGGTTCGGTATGAGCTCGCCCTCGTGTTGACCAAACCCGCAGGCCGGAGGGATCGTCAGGAGTCCCCGGTCATCCCCACCACTGCTCCGGCACCGCCTCCGGTTCGGGCGACTCCGGCACCGTCACCGGTTCGGCGCAACGCACCAGGAGATCACCCTCCTCCGTTCCGGCGACGAGGTAGCCGCACTCGCGCAGCACGACCGCGGCCGCGCCGCTCAGCGCCGCGAGCGCCTCCCGGGAGGGCGGCCCGCCCGGCTCCGCGCCCGGCGTCCAGCCGACCACCACGCCCTCGGGGTGGCGGTCGATCCACAGCGGTGAGGGGCCCGGTCCGGTGTCGAACCCGGCGCGGGCCAGGGCCTCGGTGACGTCCTCGAAGAGTTCACGGTGATCCACCATTGGCGCAGCGTAGGCCCCGGACCTCGCGACCCCCGGACGCGGCGCGCGCCGAAACGCTTCAGCGGCACCCGACCGCAGCATCGGCACCCGTTGGGCCGAGCGGCGGCCAGCCGATCGGGCGTCAGGAACCCCCGTCCGGCCCGACACGCACGGCCGGACGGGCCGATGGACGTGCACAGTCGGCCCCCTGCCGACAGCATGACAGAGTAAGCGCTCCATCACCCTGAGCAACGGGCCCAGCGGAACAGCTGGTCCGCGCGCCGGTCCCGCCGGCGGGCCCGTATCGAGAGGTCCCATGATCACAACACTTCGCCGGCCGCCGTTCCCGCCGGCGGGCCTCCGGCACGGTACGCCGCGGACGCCGGGGAGCCCGTCGTGAGAGCCGACCAGCAGTCGCAGCCGGGACCGGTGACCACCACGCGCGCCGACCCCGCCAACAAGGCCGAGGCGCTCGCCGACTGGGCGGACGGCCGGCTCGGCATCTACTCCCTGGCCAAGGCCAACCTGCGCAAGATCTTTCCCGACCACTGGTCCTTCATGCTGGGCGAGATCGCGCTCTACACCTTCGTCATCATCATCCTCACCGGCGTCTGGCTCACCCTGTTCTTCGTGCCGAGCATGGGCGAGGTCGTCTACGACGGGTCGTACGTCCCGCTCAGGGGCATCCCGATGTCCGAGGCCTTCTCCTCGACCGTCAAGATCAGCTTCGACGTGCGCGGCGGCCTGCTGATGCGCCAGATCCACCACTGGGCCGCGATCGTGTTCGTCGCCTCGATGCTGACCCACATGATGCGCGTCTTCTTCACCGGCGCGTTCCGCAAGCCGCGCGAGATCAACTGGGTCTTCGGGGCGCTCCTGCTGATCCTCGGCATGTTCGACGGCTTCATGGGCTACTCGCTGCCCGACGACCTGCTCTCCGGCACCGGCATCCGCTTCATGGAGGGCGCGGTCCTCGCCGTCCCGATCGTCGGGACGTACCTGCAGTTCTTCCTGTACGGCGGCGAGTTCCCGGGGCACGACATCATCCCCCGGCTGTTCACCGTCCACGTCCTGCTGATCCCCGGGATCATGGTGGGCCTGCTGGCGGCACACCTGATCCTGGTCTTCTACCACAAGCACACCCAGTTCGCCGGGCCCGGCCGGACCAACAGCAACGTGGTCGGCATGCCGCTGCTGCCGGTCTACACCGCCAAGGCGGGCGGCTTCTTCTTCCTGGTCTTCGGCGTGGTCTCGGTGATGGCGGCGATCGCCACCGTCAACCCGATCTGGATGTACGGCCCGTACCGACCGGACCAGGTGACCACCAACGCCCAGCCCGACTGGTACATGGGCTTCGCCGAGGGCCTGATCCGGATCATGCCCGGCTGGGAGATCAGCGTCTGGGGCGGCCACACCCTCAACCTCGGGGTGTTCGTCCCGCTGATGGTCTTCCCGACCGTCCTGCTGGCCATCTGGTGCTACCCGTTCCTGGAGGCCTGGATCACCGGGGACCGGGGCGAGCACCACATCGCCGACCGGCCGCGCAACGCGCCGGTCCGCACCGCCTTCGGCGCGGCCTGGATCAGCCTCTACCTGATCCTGCTGGCCGGCGGCGGCAACGACCTGCTGGCCACCCACTTCCACCTCTCGATCAACGCGATCACCTACGCGGTGCGGATCGGCTTCTTCACCGTGCCGGTCGTCGTGTTCGTGATCACCAAGCGCTGGTGCCTGGGCCTCCAGCGGCGGGACAAGGAGAAGGTGCTGCACGGCCGGGAGACCGGCGTCATCAACCGCCTCCAGCACGGCGAGTTCGTCGAGGTGCACGCCCCGCTGCCGAAGGGCCGGCTCTACACCCTCACCTCGCACGACCAGCCGCAGCCCTCCGAGCTGCCGCCCGAGGTGGACGAGAACGGCGTGGCCCGCAAGGCCGGGCTGTGGACCCGCGCGCGGGTCAAGCTCTCCCGCGGCTTCTACGGCGAGTACAGCCAGATCGCCAAGCCCACCGTCGAGGAGCACGAGGAGATCGGCAGCGGCCACGGCCACCACTGATCCCCTCCCGCACCTGGAAAGGGCCCGCCGCACCGGGAACGGTGCGGCGGGCCC
>NZ_LFVW01000555.1:0-4231 GCF_001182915.1 Kitasatospora sp. MY 5-36 | reverse complement strand
CGGGGCCCGCCGACGGCGGGCCCGGGCCGCTCAGCCGCGCAGGACGGCCGGGACCACGGCGAACAGCGCCGCCGTCACGGTGACGGAGAGGCAGAGCGCGGCCCAGCGGGCGCAGATCCGGCGGCACTCGACGCGGTACCGGGCGGCCAGCCGGCGGCAGCGCTCGACCGCGCGGTCGACGACCTCCTCGGCGTAGCGCAACCGGTCGGCGGCGTAGGCCTGTTCGAGGCTCTCCCGCTCCGCCGCCGGCAGCCACGGGAACTGCGCGGCGAACGCGCGGGCGTCCCGTTCGGCCGCCGCGACCTCCGCCTCCCAGGCCAGGAACCCCTCGATGCGGGCGAACTCCGCCCGGGAGTTCACCCGGGCACCGACGCCGGCGGGCCTGCCCTGACGAGGCGTCCGCGCTCTCGGCGGACGCTGTCTGCCACCCATGACCGCTCCTCCAGTCCTGTCGAGTCGTCCCGCCGGAAAGCCTGCGGGGTCGGGCTCCCGACGGGGATCGCTCCGCGACCAGGCAACTACTACCAGCGACAAACCGCAGGTGGCGGGCGGCTCGCCACAGCCCGCGCGGCCGGGAAAAACTTGCGTGCCACGCACTATTGCGCGTCGCGCACCTTTCGCGGGACAGTGGTGGCCATGACGAAGGACCAGCCCGGCCTGCGGGAACGGAAGAAGGCCGCGACGCGGGAGGCACTGGGCTGGGCCGCACTGCGGCTCGCGGTGGAGCGGGGGCTGGAGAACGTCCGGGTGGAGGACATCGCGGCCGCGGCCGGGGTCTCCCCGCGCACCTACAACAACTACTTCTCCAGCAAGGCCGAGGCGATCGTCTCCCGGCACCGCGACCGGGTCCTGCAGGCCGCCGGGGAGCTGCGGGCCCGCCCGGCGCAGGAGCCGCTGTGGGAGGCGCTGACCCGCTCCCTCGTCGCACCGTACGTCGGCGCGCCCGAGGAACCCGACCCGCGCTGGACCGCCGCCGTGCGGCTGCTGCTGCGCGAACCGGCGCTCCAGGCCGAACTGCTCCGCGACAGCGCCGGCGTCCGGAGGGAGCTGGCGGCGGCGGTGGCCGCCCGGACCGGGACCGACGCCGACCGGGACCTCTACCCGAACCTGGTCGCCTCGGCCGCGCTCTCCGCGCTGCAGGCCGCCAACGAGCACTACCTGGCCGCCGACCCGGTGGTGCCGTTCCAGCCGCTGCTCACCGAGGCGCTGCGCCAGCTGGCGGCCGGGCTGCCCGATCCGTCGTCACGGTGACCCCACCGCATCCGAGGGGCATTCGACATGAACGGGGACTTGAGATGAACAGCGATGTCGTCATCGTCGGCGCCGGCCCGGTCGGGCTGTTCCTGGCCGGCGAACTGGCGCTGGCCGGAATCCGGCCGGTGGTCCTGGACCGGCTGCCCGCGCGCTCGGGCGAGCAGAAGGCCAACGGGCTGGTCGGCCAGGTGCTCCGGCTGCTCGACCACCGCGGCCTGCACCAGCCGCTCAGCGGCGTCCCGGGCGCGCCGCGGCCCGTGCCGCGCTTCGTGTTCGGCGCCTTCCCGCTGGAACTGCACCGGCTCGACCGGAACCCGCTGCACGCCGTACCCGTACCCCAGCACCGGATCGAGGAGGTACTGGAGGAACGCCTCCTCGACCTGGGCGTCACCGTGCGCCGCGACCGCGAGGTCACCGGCCTGCGCCAGGACCCGACCGGGGTGACCGTCGACGTCCAAGGCCCCGACGGCGCCGGACAGTTGCGCGCCCGCTACCTGGTCGGCGCGGACGGCGGCCGCAGCACCGTCCGCAAACTCGCCGGGATCGGCTTCCCCGGCGTCACCTCGCCCGACCCCGTCTCCCGCGTCGCGCACGTGCTGCCGCCCGAGGGGGTGCGCACCACCGACAACGGCGACGTCCTGCTGCCCGGCTGCCCGACCCCGTTCCGCGTCTTCACCCACACCCGCACCGACCACGGCGTGTTCGTCATCTCCCCGTTCGGCCCGGACGCCGTCATGATCGCCACCATGGAGTGGGGCGGCCCACCGGTGGACCAGCGGACCCCGCTCACCTTGGACGAGCTGCGCGCCAGCGTCCGCCGGGTGACCGGCGCCGACCTGCCGCTCGCCCCGGCCCGTACCGCCGGACCGTTCACCCCGCGCCGCACCGTCGGCCACAACACCCGGCTCGCCGAGCGCTACCGCGACGGCCGGGTCCTGCTCGTCGGCGACGCCGCCCACGTGCACGCCGCGACCGGCGGCCCGGGCCTCAACCTCGGCCTCCAGGACGCCGCCAACCTCGGCTGGAAGCTCGCCGCCGACCTGCACGGCTGGGCCCCGCCCGGCCTGCTGGACAGCTACCAGAACGAGCGCCGCCCGGTCGGCGAGCGGGTGTTCATGCACTCCCAGGCCCAGACCGCCCTGATGGCCCCCGGCCCCGGGACCACCGCGGTGCGCGCCCTGTTCGACGAGCTGCTGGCGCACCCGGACAACCTCGGCCGGATCGCCGCGCTGATGGCCGGCAGCGACGTCCGCCACGACGTCGGCTGCCCGCACCCGCTGGCCGGGCGGTTCGTGCCGGAGCTCGCGACGACCACCCCGAACGGCCCCGCCCGGATCGCCGAACTCGCCCGCACCGGACGCCCGTTGATCGTCGACCTCACCGGCGGCCGGCTCGGCCTCGCGGACCCGGCGGCGGGCTGGAAGGACCGGGTCGACCTCGTCACGGCCGACTGCCCGCAGCCGCCGGCCGGCGCCCTGCTGCTGCGCCCGGACGGCTACGTCGCCTGGGCGACCGGGCCCGACCGGGCGGACCGGGAGGGGCTGGCCCGGGCGCTGCGCACTTGGTTCGGCGCCGCCTCCTCCTGAGGACGGGCACCCCGCGGACGGGTTCCGCGGCGACGGGTTCCACCACGACGCGGACGGGCCCGTACCCGCCGTCCGCGGGGCCGCCGGGGAGGCGCCGGACGGGTGGGGGAGAATGGCGGCATGTCCCGACGTCGTTCCGCGCCCCGCGCCGCCGCGCCCCGGCTGCTGCCCTCGTCCCCCTGCCCGTGCGGCCTGCCCGCCGCCTACGGCGACTGCTGCGGCCGGCTGCACCGGGGCCAGGCGGCGGCCACCACCGCCGAGTCGCTGATGCGCTCCCGGTTCAGCGCCTTCGCCGCGCAGGACGAGGCGTACCTGCTGCGCACCTGGCACCCGGACACCCGGCCGGCCGAGGTCGACTTCGACCCGGGGCTGCGCTGGACCGGGCTGGAGGTGGTCGACACCACCGAGGGCGGCGCCTTCCACGCGCAGGGCACCGTCGCCTTCCGGGCGCACTGGACCGAGGGCGGCGAGGAGGGCGTGCTCAGCGAGAACAGCCGCTTCGTGCGGCACGAGGGCGCCTGGGTGTACCTGGACGCCCTCTCGCTCGGCTGAGCCACCCGACCCGCGGCGGCCGCGCTCGGGTGGCCGCTCCGGGCCGCCGCTACAGGTAGTCGTCCAGCCGGGCCAGCGCGAAGCCCTGCGCGGTGACGTCGTTGACGACCTTGCGCAGCAGGTCCGGCATCGAGGCCTTCCAGATGTCGGTGCCCCGGAAGTGGGTCAGGATGATGTCGCCCGGGTGCAGCTTCCGGTCGTCGTAGCGCCACTCCATGTGGTCCGGGAAGGCCTCCTCGTTCCACATCGGCACCGCCTGCACCCCGCAGGAGGCCGCCGCGCGCAGGGTGTCGTCGTTGTACTCGCCGTACGGCGGCCGGAACAGCCGGGGGCGGACGCCGATCTGCTTCTCCAGCTGGTCCTGCTGGGTGCAGATCTCCTCGCGCTGGGTGTCGTAGTCCAGCACCTTCAGGTTGCGGTGGTTGATCGTGTGGTTGTTGATCTCCACGCCCTGGGCGTGCAGGTCGCGGAAGTAGCCGTAGTTCTCGCGGGCGAGGTAGTCGGAGACGTAGGTGCTGAGCGGGATGCCCAGGTCCGCGGCCATCCGGGAGAACTCGGGGTCCTTCTCGTCACCGTCGTCGACGGTCAGGAAGACCACCTTGTCGTCGGTCGGCACCCGGAAGACGACGGGCGGGCGGCCGTCGGCGAGCTTGACGCCCTGCACCGGGGTGAGCTCGGGCTTGGTCGCCGGACGCGGCGGGGCCTTCAGCGGCGGGCGCTCCAGGCCCCAGTGCTGGGCGGCCGCCTCCTGACGGGCCACGGCCTCGGCGCTGTTCGCCTCCTCCGCCAGGGGCGGGGCGCCGGCGTGGTCGGCGTCCGGAGCGGCGGGCGCCGCGTTC
>NZ_LFVW01000554.1:0-7823 GCF_001182915.1 Kitasatospora sp. MY 5-36 | reverse complement strand
CGGCACCACCCGCTCGCCCGCCAAGGCGGAGCGGCTGACCGCCGAACTCGGCTACGACGCGGCGCTGGTGCCCGGCGGGCGGCCCTTCGCCGAGCAACTGGCCGCGGCGGCACCGGAGGGCGTCGACGTCGTGCTGGACCTGGTCGGCGGCGAGCAGCTGACCGCCGCCGTGGACGCGGCCCGGCACGGCGCCCGGTTCGCCCTGGTCGGCGCGTTGGACGGCCAGCTCGCACCGGAACGCCGGGGCGGCGACGCACCCGCCGTGATCGACGCCTTCCGGGTCGCCACCCTCGGCCTGAGCCTGCGCGGCTTCACCGTGCTCGACCACCCGGACCTGGAGGCCGAGTGGCGGGAGCGCCTGGCCGGCTGGCTGCGCGCCGGGGAGATCGTCCTGCCCCGGACGCCGGTGGCGGGCATCGACCGGGCCGTCGGAGCGTTGACCGGACTGTTCACCGGGGACACCTTCGGGACGACCGTCGTGGAACTCTGACGACCAGGGAGCGGGCATGCGGATCGGGGACGCGGCAGCGGCGGCGGGCACCACACCCAGGGCGCTGCGCTTCTACGAACAGCGCGGCCTCCTCCATCCGCCCGCCCGCTCCGCCTCCGGCCAGCGCGAGTACGGCCACGCCGAGGTCGCCCGGGTCCGGGTGATCCGCCAACTCCTCGCCACCGGGCTGACGGTGGACGACCTGGCCAGCCGCGCCCACCGCCTCGACCTGCTCGACCAGGACCCGCCGGTGCGCTGCTCCGGCTCCCCCGGTCCCGACACCTTCGCCCCCGTCGTCCACGCCCGGCTGGCCGCGCTGGACGCCGAGATCGCCCGCCTCACGGCGCTGCGCGCCAGGCTCGCCCACCACATCGCCACCGGCGGCGCGGACGTCCCGGCCGGGGACTGACGGACGCCCGGGTCACCGGCCTCCGCAGCGGACTCGCCCGGCACCTCGCGACGGGGGTGCGCGAGGTGCCGGGCGAGGGTCCGGGGGTGGTGTCAGGTCGCGTCGGCGGCGAGCCGGGGTTCGGCGGGGGCGGCGGGGGCGTCCTGGTCGGGCCAGCGGATCCGGGTGGCGCAGAGCGAGACGACGGCCGCCGAGGCGGCGACGGCGGCCATGCCCCAGAGCAGGCTGGTGGCGCCGGCGATGAAGCCGATCACGGCGGGGCCGGCCAGCAGGCCGGTGGTGCCCATGGCGGCGACCAGGGAGAGCGCGTCGGGGCCCTGCCGGGCGGCGGCGACGTAGACGCACGGGGTCACCGCCGCCACGCCGAGGCCGACGCAGGCGAACCCGAGCAGGGTCGGGACGACGCCGCCGACCGCCAGGGCGAGAGCCAGCCCGAGGCCGGCCAGCAGGCTGCCGGTGCGCACGATCCGGCCGTCGCCGAAGCGGGTGCGCCAGCCGTCCGCGAAGATCCGGGCGCAGACCATCATCACCGAGACCACCGCGATGCCCATCGGGGCGAGCCCGGCGCCGGCCTGCACGTAGTCCTTGAGGTAGAGCGCCGACCAGTCGTTCATGGCGCCCTCGGTGACGGTGCCGAACACCATCGCCAGGCCCATCCAGAGGGTCACGGCGGTCGGCAGCACGAAGCCGCGGCGCTCCTTCCGCTCCTCCGGCTCGGCGGCCGCGGCCGGGCCGTCCGTCAGCAGACCCGGCCGGGCGGCCACGACCAGCGCCGCGAGCAGCGCGGCGGCCACGCCGAAGTGCGCCGCCAGGGTGCCGGTGACGGAGGTGACGCCCGAGGCCAGCAGGGCGGCGAGCAGCGAGCCGGCGCTGAAGGTGGCGTGCAGCCGGGACATCGTGGTCCGCTCGAAGCGGGCCTCCAGCGCGGCGCCCTGGGCGTTCATCGCGACGTTCAGGGCGCCGACCGCGACGCCGTCGAAGAACAGCACCAGCAGCGTCACCGGATAGTTCGGCACCACCGACAGCGCGAGCAGGACGACGCCGAGGGCGAGCGCGGACAGCACCGAGAGCAGGCGGGAGCCGAGCCGCCGCATCAGCACCGCGACCAGGGGGAAGGACACCGCCGCGCCGACCCCGCAGGTCATCAGCAGCAGGCCGATCTGGGCCTCGCCCAGGTCGAGCCTGGCCTTGAGCGCGGGCACCCGGGAGACCCAGGTCGCGTACTGGAATCCGAGGACGAAGAACAGTGCGCCGATGGCCACTTGGGACCGGCGGAAGTCGTCGCGAACGGGGGACATCGGTATCAGCCCACTTCGGCTCTGGAGTGCGGCCCGGGGGTCGGGTCGGTGGGGTGCGGCAGCGGCCGGGACGGGACGGGGTCCAGCGGCATCGCCATGTAGACCGCCCGGGTGCCGTAGCTCTCGGGCAGGTCGATCTCGGGCCGGGCGCGGTAGCCCAGCGTGGTCCACAGCACGTGCGAGCCGCGGACGGCGACCAGCGAGACGCTCCGGTAGCCGGCCGTCCGGGCGGTCTCCTCCAGGTGCCGCAGCATCCGCAGGGACAGGCCCCGGCCGCGCAGCTCCTCGGCGACGACCAGGTCGTGCGCGTGCATGTTGGTCGGCCGCTCGCCCGCGCCCGCGCCGTGTCCGTCCTCGCTGCGGGCGAGGTCCGGGCAGCGGAACAGCGGGTACGGCAGGGCGAGCAGGTACCCGCCCACGCCGCCCTGGCCGTCCTGGCCGTCCTGGCCGTCCTGGCCGTCCGGGTGCTCCAGCACGAAGCAGGTGTCCGGCGAGGCGCGGTGCCGGGACCGGAGCGCCTCGCGCCCCTCGGACAGGCCGCTGGCGGCGTAGGCGCGCTCCTCCAGCGCGACCACGGCGTCCCAGTCCTCCTCCCGGAGCAGCCGGATGCGCAGGTCGGTCGGAGCGTCGACGAGGGCGTCGGTCATGCGGTGCCTCCGTGGTGGTCCCGGCCGTCGCCGCCACCGATGCAGGTGTACGGCAGCGGCGCGAAGCCGTTGAACCCGCGGGTGGCGTAGGCCGTGGCGTACGCGCCGCAGGAGTGGATCCAGACCGGGTCGCCGGAGCGGACCGCGCGCGGGACGCGCACCCGGCCGCCGTCCTGGGCGTACGCGTCGTCGCTGTCGCAGGTCGGGCCGGCCACCACGGCGTTGACGAACTGGCCGCCCGGGTGGGCGGGGAACTCCAGCCGGTACTGGAGCTGGTCCATCTCGTACAGGCCGTTGAACTTGCCGCAGCTGAGGTAGAGCCAGTCCTCCCGGGTGCCGTCGAGGCGGTGGCGGGAGGTGAGCCGGGAGACGTGGGCGCGGATCGCGCCGTGGTCGGCGACCAGGTGGCGCCCGGGCTCCAGCAGGAACTCCAGCGGCCCGGCGTTGACGGCGCGCAGCCGTTCCATGCCCTCGCGGATCACCACGAACATCTTGTCCAGCGGCGGGTCGAGCGGGCGCCCGCCCCGGTCGAGGACGCCGAGGGCGGGCAGGCCGCCGCCGAGGTTGATCCGGGTCGGGGTGATCCCGCGCCAGTTGAGCGCCTCCAGCACGGCGGCCAGCGCGTCCACGGCGGCGGTCCAGGCCTCGGCGGTCATCTGCTGGGAGCCGACGTGCACCGACAGGCCGGACGGCACCAGCCCGGCGGTCCGGGCGGCGTCGAGCACCCGCACGGCGTCCTCGGGCGAGCAGCCGAACTTGTGGCTCAGGCCCCACAGGGCGCCCTCGCCGGTGGTCGCGATCCGGCAGAACACCCGTGCGCCGGGGGCGTGTTCGGCGATCGCCGCGACGTCCTCCAGGCTGTCGGTGGCGAAGTCCCGCACGCCCAGCCGGTAGGCCTCGGCGATGTTGCGGTCCGACTTGATGGTGTTGCCGTAGTGGATCAGCTCGGGCGGCACGCCGGTGCGCAGCGCCTGGGCGATCTCCTGCGGGCTCGCCGCGTCGAAGCCGGAACCGAGCCCGGCGAGGTGCTCCATCACCTCGTCCACCGGGCAGGCCTTCATGGCGAACCGGACGGCCACGCCGGGCAGTTCGGCGCGGAGCGCGGCGTACTGCCGGCCGATGCCGTCCAGGTCGTAGATGATCCGGTCGTCGGTGCCGTCGGCGAGTGCGGCGCGCAGCGCGCCGCGGTCGTGCTCGTCGGCGCGGGGTGGTTCGGTGTGCAGCACGGAGACGGACGGGGCGCGGTGGGCGGGCGGGTGGCCGGCTACGCGGGCGTTGGCGTGGCCGGCGGCCGTACTGGTCTTGCTGGTGGTCTGGCGTATCACGGTGAGCTCCCCGTCCGGCTAGCGCGGCGACCGGTCGGCGGGGGTGGCCTTGGCCGCCCGCACCAGCGGGCCCCACGCGTCGATCAGCGCTGCGAAGTCCTCGATGTCCGCCTGCGCCTCGTCGAGCAGGCGCGCCCGCAGGGGCGCCAGCCGGTCCGCGAAGTCGGCGTACTTCCCGCCGAGCCGCCGGTAGCAGCGGTCGAGTTCGGCGAGCCTGCGGTGGTTCTCCGCGCGGTCCGTCGCGGCGCTGCGACGGGCGGAGTCGGCGATCGCCTCGGGGCGGACGCGGTGCTGCTCGTCCAGCAGGGCGCCGCCGGCGGTCTCCATGTCGGCGTAGACCGGGTAGAGGTAGAGCATGGAGAGCAGGAACTTGGCGTAGCGCAGCTGGTAGGCGGTGAAGCCGGGGCCGGTGCGGCGCTCCGGGGTGTAGTAGTTGACGATGTGGCGGTTGTGGGTGACGCCCGGCAGGGTCGCGTCACGCACCAGGTGGTGCAGGAAGTAGTCGCTGCCGATGGTGTCGGTGGCGGGCGGCAGCGGCACCCGTTCGTACACCTCGTGGTGGAGGCCGATGTTGCACATGTCGATGTGCCAGATGTCGGGCAGGTCGAGCACCGCGCGGTCGGCGGTGAACGGCTCGCTGCCGCCGCCGGTGAAGGAGTCGGCGACGAGTTCGCGCTTCTCCTGCTCGCTCGCCCCGGTGGGCGCCCAGAGCGCGACCACGTCGTGGTAGACCTCGGGGTCGAGTTCGCGGATCTCGCCGATGTCGACGGAGAGTTCGCCGACGAAGGAGGCGCCGACCAGCGCGACCGGCTTGTCCGCGTGCGCCGGGTCGAGGTGGTTCTCGGTGACGGCGGCGGCCGCGTCGGCGGCCTTCAGGCCGAGCGTGGCCAGCTCGTGCTCGATCGGGAACACCGGTTCGCCGTCGAGCAGTTGGTAGCTGCTGTCGGAGTCGCGGCGGTGCACCGACGCACAACCGAGCGCGGCGGCCAGCAGGAACGCCCGGTTGGTGCAGGCGCCGTAGGAGAGGGCGTCGGGCAGCATCAGGCGCAGCAGCCGGTCCGGGTCGGCCACGCCGGAGCGCTCGACCGCCTCGCGCAGGAAGGCGCGTTGGGCGTCCTCGTCCAGGTGGTGGACGACCACGCCCTCGACGGCCGGCAGGGCGGCGAGGGCCGCGGCGTGCCGCTCGCGGGTCGCGGGGTCGGCGGAGTCCAGCACCAGCAGGTGCACCCGGACGCCGAACCGCCGTACGGCGTGGGCGGCTTCGGCGCCGATCGCGGTGATGGTGTCCGCGCACGCGCGGTTGGTGGGCAGGGTCAGGCAGACGTCGCGCATTCCCGCTCCCCCGTGTCCCCGCGTTCGTCGAACGGCTTGCCGCTCCAGGAGCGCAGGCCGAGCAGCTTCTCCCCCAGCTCGGTGAGTTCGGCGGTCCCGTAGCGCTGCGCCTCGGGCCGGTCGGCGTCGCCGACCAGCGTGCGGTTCCAGTCCGGCGTGCCGAGCGTGCGCCAGGACTCCACCCGGGAGCGGCGCAGCTTCTCGGACTCCTCCAGCGCGGGCATCATCGACAGGTACTGCACCGCGCGCACCCCGCCCGCGGAGGTGTTGGGCGCCACGCCGTGGGCGAGCAGGCCGTTCCAGATCAGCAGGTCACCGGCCTTCAACTCGGGCCGGACGACCGGGTACTCGGCGCGGTCGACGTCCGGGCGGATCGGGTCGCGGTCGGCCGGCTGGGCGGCCTGCCACTGGTTGAAGCGGCGGAACAGCTCCGGGTCGCACTGGAAGCCGCCGTGGTCGGGGGCGGTGTCGTTGAGCGCGATGATGCCCTGGACGCGCTGCGGCAGCACGCTCCGGGTGGTGTCGACGTCCCAGTGCAGCTCGATGTCGAAGCCGCGGTCGGTGGGCTCGATCAGCGCGCGGTCGCGGTTGCGGACGTTCGGCGGGTTGAGGTTGAGCCGGTCGAGGGTGACCCAGAGCTCCTCGCAGTCCCACACGTCGACGAAGGCGTCGTAGACGCGCTGCGCCTGGCGGCTGTCCCAGATGAGCTGGTGGTGGTAGGCCTCGACGAAGCCGTAGATGTGCAGGTGCCGGTCGAGTTCGTCGCGGTAGTCGCGCTCGCGGTACCAGTCCTCGGGGCGGTCCGGCGACAGGCCCTGGAACTCCCAGGCGAAGTCGAGCAGTCGGCGCGCGGCCTCGGCCGGGATCGCCTGCTTCACCACCACGTAGCCGTAGTCCTGCCAGAAGGCGTGGTCCTCCTCGGAGAGCACGCGCAGCGGACGGGTCTTGCGGACCTCGCGCAGTGCGGTCGGGGCGAGGTAGCTCTCGGTGTCGGCGCTGAAGTAGGGGCGCTCCGACGCGGCCCGGTACAGGTATTCCCCCGCGGGTCCGTCGGAGTGTGGGGCAGGGCTCGGCATGGGCAGTCACTCCATGGTTCGTAGTCGACGCAGCGCTTCCTCGTACGCCAGGTGCGGGCACGGCGAGTCGGCGGCCGGTCACCGGCCGCAACGGGAATTCGAGCGCGGACCGGAAGGCCGTCCGCACACGGCCCTTCTCCCCTCGGCCCGCGGGCGCGGAACAGCGCCACGTCAGGGGGTCAACTCGTCCGTCCGACAAGGCCGCTCACCCTGCATCAGCCATTGCCGAACCGCGCTCCCCATACGTTGGACTAGACCAACTAATGGTGTCAACCCTTTCCCGCGGGTTACCGATTGGGAAATCAACGCAGCTCACGGCGCCTCTCGGGGTTCGCTTTATGTTTCGGAGGCTGACATAAGCGCGGGTATGTTTCCGGAATTGACATAAGCGCGAACGGTGAACCGCCCGGGTCCGCCGTACGTTGGGCACATGGCACGCGCGTTGACGGCTCCCCCGTGGCTGACCGAGGGCCTGCGCCCCCGGTCCGCACCGGTCCCCTGGGCGGCGGCGGCCCGCGCCTCCGTCGCGCTCGCCGCCCCGCTCGCGGTGGGCACCGCCACCGGACGGCCCGGCTACGGCGCGCTGGTGTCGATGGGCGCGCTGTCCGGAGTCATCGGGGACACCGCCGACGCCTACCGGATGCGGGTGTTCAACATCGCCGTGCCCCAGCTGTTCGGCGCCCTCGGGATGCTGTTCGGCACCCTGGTGTTCGGCACCGGCTGGACGGCCGTCGTGACGGTGACCGTCGTCGCGCTGGTCTCCGGCATGATCTCCTCGATCGGCGCGGTCGCCTCCGTCTCCGGACTGCTCCTGCTGCTCAACGCGGTGGTCGGGGCCGGCCTGCCGCTGCCCTCCCCGTGGTGGCTGCCGCCCGCCCTGCTGCTGCTCGGCGGCCTGGTGGTGCTCACGCTGACCCTGCTCGCCTGGCCGCTGCGGCTGGGCGTCCCCGAGCGGGCGGTGGTGGCCGGCACCTACCGGGCGGCCGCCGACCTGCTGGCGGCCGCCGGCACACCGGAGTACGACGGCCGCCGCCACGCGCTCACCCAGTCGCTCAACCAGTCCTACGACCTGCTGCTCGCCCGGCGCGCCCGCCGGCACGGCCGCTCACCCACCCTGGCGCGGCTGCTCGCCCAGCTCAACGCGCTGATCCCGGTGGTCGAGGCGGCCCCCGCGGCCCAGCTGCGCCCGCCCGAGTTCGGCCCGCTGCCGGCCGACTACCCGGCCGCCGTCCGCGCGCTCGCCGAC
>NZ_LFVW01000553.1:0-7827 GCF_001182915.1 Kitasatospora sp. MY 5-36 | reverse complement strand
CGGCCGGCCCGGGCACGGGCCGGACGGCGAGCTGACCGTGGCCGCCGCTCCGGGCGTGTACCAGCCGCTCCAGGAGCGGCTGGCCGCGCTGCGCGCCTGGGCGGACTGACCGGTTCCGCCGTCCCGCCGCCGGAACCCGGCGGCGGGACGGCCCGGACGTGCGACGGGCCCGGGTGCGAAGGCCCCGGACATGCGAAGAGCCCTGACATACGGGGGATGCCAGGGCCTGGGTTTCGCACGGCCCCCGTAGGGCCGCTGGTGCCGGAGGTCCGGCGACGGGTCGGTGTGCCGGACGGGTCAGGCAGCGGTGCGGTGGCGCTCCAGCACCGTGTCCACGCCGTGCTCGGCGGCGAGTCGGCGGAGGTCGTCCAGCTCGGACTGCTCCACCTCGGCGAGGAACTCGTCCCCGGCCTCGATCGCGCGGTGCAGGTCCTGCTCGGCGTTGGCTATGCGCTGCAGGATTCCGGCCTTGAAGGCGTCCATACGGGCCCCCTTACTGTGTCGGACGTGCACGGTCGTGCGCTCTCCGCCCCGGGGAAGGTCCAGCCGGTGAAAGCACCCAGGCCGGAAGGTGGTGGCAGTCCGGACGGGTGCGGAGACGGCCCTTCGGCCGCTCCCGGTGATGTCCCAGCCCCAGGGCCGGCGCGGATGAACGCACGGCGGGTGGGTGCGATCGGCCGTCAGCCAGATCGCGGGTGTGCAGCTGTCCTCCCCGCCCCCAGGGCGGGGAAACCTTTCGGCGCGAGAAAGTTGCCCGTGTCACAGTCCAAGCGGAGTGGTGCGGATGCGAACAGTGACCGCCGCGGACCCGGGTTCCGTGCCCGAGGGGCAGCTTATCGCTGCTTTACCGCCCGACCAGGCAGGATGGAGGCACCGTCGGAGCCGTGCGTCCGCTTCCGGGGCCGGCCTGGAGAAGGGACAACGACCGTGCGGGTTCTCGTCGTCGAGGACGAGCAGCTGCTTGCAGAGGCCGTCGCGACCGGTCTGCGCCGCGAGGCGATGGCCGTCGACGTTGTGTACGACGGGGAGGCCGCGCTCCAGCGCATCGCGGTCAACGACTACGACGTCGTCGTCCTGGACCGCGATCTTCCGCTGGTCCACGGGGACGACGTCTGCCGCAAGGTGGTCGAGCAGGGCCTGGCCACCCGGGTGATCATGCTGACCGCCTCCGGCGACATCAGCGACCGGGTCGAGGGCCTGGAGATCGGCGCGGACGACTACCTTCCGAAGCCGTTCGCCTTCAGCGAACTCGTCGCCCGGGTAAGGGCGCTGGGCCGCCGCGCGACCATCCCGCTGCCCCCGGTACTGGAGCGGGCCGGCATCTCGGTCGACCCCGGCCGGCGCGAGGTGATCCGCGACGGGCGCACCGTCCAGCTCGCCCCCAAGGAGTTCGCCGTCCTGGAGGTGCTGATGCGGGCCGGCGGTGCCGTCGTCTCCGCCGAGCAGCTCCTGGAGAAGGCCTGGGACGAGCACACCGACCCGTTCACCAACGTCGTGCGCGTCACCGTGATGACGCTGCGCCGCAAGCTCGGGGACCCGCCGGTGATCGTCACCGTGCCGGGCTCCGGCTACCGGATCTGACGACCGGAGTCCGCCCACCCCGAGACTCCCCGCCGTAAGCGCCCGCCCCGGCGGACGCCCCGAGAGGACCATCATGACCACCCCGCCCCCGGCCGGCGGGGCCTCCGGCGCGCCCGCCGGCGGCCCGCGTGCCGTCCCGCCGAAGCCCCTGACCCCGCCGCGCGTCCACCGCCCCGGGTCCTACGTCCCCGGCGACGGCATGCTCGCCTGGTTCCCCTTCCGCCCCACCATCCGGATGCGCCTCACCCTGCTCTACGGCGGGATGTTCCTGATGGCCGGCGTGGTGCTGCTGCTGCTGATGTACGTGTTCTTCCAGGACGCCGTCTCGTACCTGGCGCCGCGCAACCTGGTCTTCGACGGCAGCATCCAGGTCACCGGCCCGGACGGCGTCCACTCCACGATGAACAGCACGAGCTACAACCAGTTGCAGGCCGCCGACTTCCTGGCGCGCTCCGACTCCGCGCTCAACACCCTGCTGCGCAAGTCGCTGACCATGCTGCTCTGCCTCGCCGTGATCGCCTTCGCGGCGGGCTACGCGATGGCCGGCCGGGTCCTGCGCCCGCTCGGCCGGATCACCCGCACCGCCCGCGACGTGGCCTCCTCCGACCTGCACCGCCGGATCGAGCTGGACGGCCCGGACGACGAGCTCAAGGAGCTCGCCGACACCTTCGACGGCATGCTGGACCGGCTGGACCGCTCCTTCGACTCCCAGCGCCGCTTCGTCGCCAACGCCTCGCACGAGCTGCGCACCCCGCTGGCGATCAACCGCACCCTGCTGGAGGTCCAGCTCTCCGACCCGGCGACCTCCTCCGACCTCCAGCAGCTGGGGAGGACCCTGCTGGCCACCAACGAGCGCAGCGAGCAGCTCGTCGAGGGCCTGCTGCTGCTCGCCCGCAGCGAGAACGAGCTGACCGACCGGCGCCCGGTGGAGCTGTCCGAGGTGGCCACCCGGGCGCTGGAGCAGACCCGGGGCGAGGCCGACAAGCGCGAGGTCGAGCTGCGTTCGAAGCTCGATCCGGCGATGGCCGCCGGCAACGGCGTGCTGCTGGAGCGGCTCGCGCTCAACCTGCTGCAGAACGCCGTCCGGTACAACACCCCGGGCGGCTGGGTCGAGCTGGCCACCACCGCGGTGCCCGGCGGCGGCGAGCTGGTGGTCTCCAACACCGGCCCGGTGGTGCCCGGGTACGAGCTGGAGCACATCTTCGAGCCGTTCCGCCGGGTCAAGGGCGCCGACCGCACCCGCAGCGACAAGGGGGTCGGGCTCGGCCTGTCCATCGTCCGCTCGGTGGTGCGCGCCCACGGCGGCACCATCGAGGCCACGCCGCGCGCCGGCGGCGGCCTCACCATGAGGGTCCGCATCCCCTCGCCGTAAGGGTCGAACGCCCCTTCCGCGGGCGACCGTTTCCAGCCGCCCCCGCCAGGCCCGTCAAGACGACATAAGGCCTGGCGGGGGCGGCTTGTCTTTTCCGGCCCGAGCAACTTACGGTGTCGTAACCTACGCAACCGTAGGTGAGTCCGTCGGCGCCCCGCCGACGGGTCCACGACGTGTCCCCGTCCAGCGCGCCCGTCCCAGCGCGTGCCGTCCCCTCAGGAGCACCACCGTGACCATCGCCCCTGTGCAGAGCAGCTCCCCGCTCGTCGCGAGCGGCTGGACCGACGCGCGGCTGATCCTCGCCCTCGAAGAGGTCGTCGAGAAGGAGCTCAACCGCCACCTGGGCGTGGCGAAGGAGTGGATGCCGCACGAGTTCGTCCCGTGGAGCCAGGGCCGCGACTTCGACGGCGTGCTGGGCGGCGAGGCCTGGTCGCTGGAGCACTCCAAGGTGACCCCGGTCGGCCGGGTGTCGCTGGTGGTCAACCTGCTGACCGAGGACAACCTGCCCAGCTACCACCACGAGATCGCGACCATGTTCGGCCGCGAGGGCGCCTGGGGCACCTGGGTGCACCGCTGGACGGCCGAGGAGGGCCGGCACGGAATAGCCATTCGTGACTATCTGCTCGCCACCCGCGCGGTCGACCCGGTGGAGCTGGAGCGGGCCCGGATGAGCCACATGTCGGAGGGCTTCGAGTCCGACAACGCGCACAGCATGCTGCACTCCGTCGCGTACGTGGCCTTCCAGGAGCTCGCCACCCGCATCGCGCACCGCAACACCGGCAGGTACGCCGGCGACCCGCTGTGCGAGCAGCTGCTGGCGAAGATCGCCAACGACGAGAACCTGCACATGGTCTTCTACCGGAACCTGCTGAAGGCCGCCCTGGAGATCGCCCCGGACCAGGCCATGCGGGCCGTCGCCGACGTGGTCACCGACTTCCGGATGCCCGGCCACGGCATCCCCGGCTTCGAGCGCGCCGCCGCGCAGATCGCCCTCGGCGGGGTGTACAACCTGCGCATCCACCACGACGACGTGCTCCAGCCGGTGCTGCGCCACCTCAAGGTGATGGAGATCGGCGGGCTCGGCCCGGAGGGCCTGCTGGCGCAGAACGAGCTGGGCGTCTTCCTCGACGGGCTGGACGGCCAGGCCCGGAAGTTCGAGGAGCGCCAGGCCGCCCTGCTGGCACGCCGGGAGGCCCGGAGGAACGCCGGCTGAGATGCTGGACCGAGCGGTCGGAGTGGGTGGATTTCCCGCGGTTTGCCCTGGATGATTCTGAACGTGACCAAGCTCACACCGTGTCGCTCCACGATTCCGGGCAACCCCGGAGAGTGATCACCTGATCAGGGGTGTCGATCGCCGTCCGTGACCGGATTCCGGTCACCGGTCGGTCCGCGGAATCGGTCGGCATCCCTGATGGACAAGGGATTCCCCAGACATCCACACCGATTGTGCTCACTGTGCGTGGTCGGTTTACCGGGTCCCCGGAAGGCTGGTGATGGCCCAGCGTGAGGCCTTCCACAGCCCTGGGGATCACCCCGATGGAGCCCGGGCTGAGTGTCGATTGAGTAACAGGGCTTGAAGTAAGGCAAAATCTCCGCCTCGGGTCGGGCACAAGACCGACCCCCCATGCGTTACGTGCGCTGGAGATACCGCACACACCGCACAACCCGGAGGGGGAGAGCGAAAAATGGCAACCGACTACGACACCCCACGCAAGACCGACGACGAGCTCAACGAAGACAGCATCGAGGAGCTCAAGGCTCGGCGGAACGACAAGGGCGGCAGCTCTGTCGACGTCGACGAGTTCGACGCCGCCGAGGGCATGGAGCTCCCCGGTGCCGACCTCTCGAACGAGGAGCTCGCCGTCCGTGTCCTGCCGAAGCAGGCGGACGAGTTCACCTGCATGAGCTGCTTCCTCGTGCACCACCGCAGCCAGCTCTACAGCGAGAAGAACGGCAACCCGATCTGCCGGGACTGCGGCGCCTGAGCACCGCGGCGGACAGGACCCGGTGCCCGCGGCTGCGCCCGCGGGACCGGTACACCGCTCCTTCCGGCCCCGGGCAGCGGGGCCGGACGGCAGGTCCGGGCATCGTCCGTCTGGACGGGCCCGGGAGGACGGAGTCGGCCGGTCGACCGGTCAGGACAAAGTCGTAGGGACGGTCCCGCAGCAGCGGAACCGTCCCTCTCCGTTTGTCCGGCCTCTTCCGTCCGGCTCGTGTCCGGGCCCGACCGCCTCGCGGCCGGCCCGGTCCGCCTCAGGTGCGGGCGCCGCGCCGGGCGTCCTCCAGCGCCTCCGCCAGCTTCATCGGCGAGCGGGTCGACAGGTAGAGGTACGGCGTCGGGTCGGTCGGATCGGTCACCTCGACCCGCAGCGCCGTCGGGACGTAGCTGCGCAGCAGCATGAAGGCGCGCGGATCGGCCTTCCGGCCGCGCCAGGCCGCCGCCTCGGCGGGGCTCAGCGCCTGCGCGTCGCCGAGCGCGTCCACCGGGATCCGGGCCGGGCCGGCCACCAGGGAGCCCTGGACCACGCGGATGCGGGCCGAGCCGTAGCTGCTGATCGCGACCGCGCCGGCGGCGATGCCGACCACCAGTCCGATCAGCGCGGCCGGACCGCTGACCCGGATCAGGATCAGCGCGAACGTGAGGCCCAGCGCGATCGGGAGCAGCCACCAGGAGCGCGGCACCGTGAGGCGTTCGTCGTACATGCCTCCATTGTGGTCGCCCTGACGTCCGGCCCGGGACGCCACCCCCACCGGAGGCCCGCTACCCCTGGGTAGGCTGGGGCCCCGTGACCGGTACGACAGCCCCCAGCACCCCCACCGACCGGCCGGCGCCCGCCATACCGCCGTCCCCGACCACCCCGCCGCCGGACGCCGTCCTGCCGGAGCGCCACCCCCAGGCGCCCGCCCCCGGCACCCGGCTCGGCTCCCACTACGAGCACTGCTTCGGCTGCGGCCCGCAGCACCCCGGCGGCCTGCGGATCGACGCGGTCGCCGGCGAGGGACTCGACGTCACCGCCGAGTTCGCCGTCCGCGACGCCCACCAGGGCGGCCCCGGCCTGGCCCACGGCGGGCTGCTGACCACCGCCATGGACGAGACCCTCGGCACGCTCAACTGGCTGCTGCACGCCCCCGCCGTGACCGGCCGGCTGGAGACCGACTTCCTCAGCCCGGTGCCCGTCGACTCGGTGCTGCACCTGCGCGCCTGGATCACCGGCGTGCACGGCCGCAAGATCTACAGCGCCGCGGAGGCGCGGATCGGCGGACCGGACGGGCCGGTCGCCGTCCGGTCCCAGGCCCTCTTCATCCAGGTAAAGCTGGAACACTTCACCACGCACGGTCGTCCCGAGGACATCGAGAAGGTCCTCGACGACCCGGATCTGATGAAGCGCGCACGAGCCTTTGAGGTGAACCCTTGAGCGACACCCCCCGCCCGCAGCTGGACGTCCTGATCAAGCGCATCGACCCCGAGCTGCCGCTGCCCGCCTACGCGCAGCCCGGGGACGCCGGTGCCGACCTGCGCACCACCGTCGACGCGGAGCTGGCCCCCGGCGAGCGGGTCATGCTGCCCACCGGCATCGCCATCGCCCTGCCGGACGGCTACGCGGCCTTCGTCCACCCCCGGTCGGGCCTGGCAGCTCGTTGCGGTGTTGCCCTCGTGAACGCCCCGGGGACGGTCGATGCCGGGTACCGTGGAGAGATCAAGGTGATCGTCGTCAATCTGGACCCGCGCGAGGGGGTCAGCTTCCGCCGAGGGGACCGAATCGCCCAGCTGGTGATCCAGCAGGTCGAGAAGGCCCGTTTCCACGAGGTGGAGGAGCTGCCTGGGTCGGCACGCGCCGAGGGCGGGTTCGGGTCGACCGGCGGCCATGCCGCGGTCTAGCATGCCCGCGGCCTCGCAGGAAGCCGAGCAGGCATTCGCATCGGTCTTGGACCGGGAAGGGCAGTGACCGTGTTCCGTCGTCGCCAGAAGAGCGAGGACGCTGTCGAGCAGCTCGCCGACGACGCCATCAGCGCCGACGAGACGGCCGATGACGTCGAAGGTTCCGCCGAGAGCGAGAACGTGACCGAGCTGGACCCGGCCGACAGGGTCGGCCTGCCGCCGGCCCCCCGGCCGGACGGTCCGTGGGACCACTCCGAGCTGGAGAACCCCGAGGAGGGGCGCGTCGACCTCGGGGGTCTGCTGGTCCCCGGCGTCGAGGGCATGGAGCTGCGCGTCGAGGTCGCCGGTGACGCGATCGTGGCAGCAACCCTTGTGCTCGGAAACAGCGCCATCCAGCTCCAGGCCTTCGCGGCCCCGAAGTCGGAGGGCATCTGGGGGGAGGTCCGGGAGGAGATCGCCAACGGCATCACCTCGCAGGGCGGCCTCATCGAGGAGGAGGAGGGCCCGCTCGGCTGGCACCTCCGCGCCCGGGTCCCCGTGCAGCTGCCGGACGGCACCCAGGGCGTGCAGCTGGTGCGGTTCGTCGGCTGCGACGGTCCGCGCTGGTTCCTGCGCGGCGTGATCTCGGGCCAGGCCGCCGTGCAGCCGGAGATGGCCGGGATCCTGGAGCAGGTCTTCCGGCAGACGGTCGTCGTGCGCGGCGAGTCCCCGATGGCTCCCCGCGACCCGATCGTCCTGAAGCTTCCCGAGGACGCCCAGATGGTCGCCGACGGTGGCGGGGCGACCGCCGCCGCCGGTGAGGGCGAGAACCGCTTCGGCGGTACCGCGCTCGACCCGTTCGCGCGCGGCCCGGAGATCACCGAGGTTCGCTGACCCGGCTCGGGCCGGCTCCGGCCGGCCCTGATCGGCACTGATCGCCCCTGCCCGGGAGCCCGGGCAGGGGCGATTTGCATGTGACGTGCCGGTGCCCGTACAGTTCCGGAGTCGCCGCGGG
>NZ_LFVW01000054.1:0-3493 GCF_001182915.1 Kitasatospora sp. MY 5-36 | reverse complement strand
ACGCACCAGGTACTGGTCGCGCAGGACGCCGGCCCCGTCCTCGTCACCGCGGGCAGCGCGTCCACCCAGGGGCCGCAGCGCACCCCGTGACAGCGGGTGGCGCGGACCGCCCCAACCCGCGCACGGGTTGGGGCGGCAGGCTGCGTCCGATCCGAAGGGGTCGGGTCAGATCGGCAGGTTCCAGCCCGGGCCGTCGTGGCTGCCGAGCCAGACGCGTTGGCCGGCTGCCGAGACCGTGATGCCGAAGGCGTCCTGGGGCGGCTCGCCCGCGCTCTGCCAAGCCTCGATGGCGGTCTCCACCTGGTCCCACAGGTGGAGCGGTCCGCGCTGGACGACGGTCCAGCCGCCTGCCGGATCGGGTACGGTCCGGGCCTGCGATCCGGTGGCCACGTCCGAGAGGATCTGCCGACCGCCCGCCCCCATCCGTTCCGCTGAGGGTGCCGCGAGCTGCGCGACCCAGCTTCCGGTCCAGGTGTCGAGCTTCGCGGGGTCGATGCGGCTCGCGCGCTCCTCGCCGGGGAGCAGGGCAAGAGCCGGCCGGGGCGGCCGGTCGTGAGGGCGGGCGATCATGAAGCTGGTGTGGCCGGGCAGGAACCTGCCGGTGGCCTCGCCCGGGCCGGTCACGTCGAGCAGCGCCAGGGCGTTGGCGTAGCCCCACCCGGAGAAGGTGACCAGGATCCGGCCGCCCGGCTTCACCTGGTGGAGCCAGGCCGTCGGCAGGTACCGGACCGAGCATGTCGCGATCAGCCGGTCGAACGAGCCGCCGTCCGGGTCCCCGCCGAGGCCGTCGCCGGTGACGAGGCGCGGGGCGTAGCCGGCGGCCTCGACGGCCGCGGCCGCGCGTTCGGCGACCCGGGGGTCGCACTCGATGCTGGTGATGGCTCCGTCGCCGAGGCGGCGAGCCCCGAGGGCGGTCGAATAGCCGGTCCCGGTGCCGACTTCGAGCACCCGGTGGCCGGCGTCCGCACCGAGTCGCTGCCACATGGCCAGCACGAGCGAGGGCAGCGTCGATGACGACGAGGGTGCCCCGGAGACCGACTGCTCCCCGGCCTCCTCCGGGCATGTGCGACCGTCGAGTTGGGTGACGAGGGTCTGGTCGGCGTAGACCCCCTCCAGGTATCCGGGGTCGCCATGGCGCACGGCCCGGTAGCCGGTGGGGGCGCTCCCGTCGATCGGGACGAAGTAGCCGCAGACGAACAGCTCACGCGGTACAGCGGTGGCGGCGTCGATCCACGCGGGGTCGGTGAGCGTGCCGTTCCCGGTGAGCTGGTCGACGAGGGCTGCGCGAAGGATGTCGGACGTGGTCATTCGTGGTGACCTCTTTCCAGTTGGTCGGCGATCGCGTGCGCGATCCGATGGGTGGTCCCGGCCGGCTGCCACGCCCACTGCCCGTTCGGGTTGCACTCCAGGAAGGACCACGTGCCGTCAGTGGTGACGGCGAAGTCGAATGCCCCGAAAACCAGTTGGAAGGCGGCGAGGTAGCGGGTGATGGCCTCGGCGACCGGGGCGGGGACGTCGATCGGACTGCAACGCATTCGGTCCTGGCGGTATCGCCAGTCGAGGTCCGGGCTGTCGATGCGGGTGCCGAAGAGCCGGTTTCCGACGGCGGTCACCCGGGTGTCGAACGCCTTGGGAACCCTGGCCTGGAACAGGTGCGGACACGGTGTCACGGCCTCGGTGATGTCCTGGCCGCGGACTTCGTGCACCCAGACGGCCTGGGCCTGCCCGTCGACCGAGTACGGGGTGTTCCACAGGGGCTTGTAGACCGTTCCGGCGACCTGGGCGGTGACGAACTTCCTTGCCTCGTGGTCATCGTCGGTGATCAGGGTGTCGGGCACCCGGAATCCGCAGCGCTGTGCGGTGGCGAGCTGAGCCGGCTTGTACTCCGCTGCCCGGTTGAGCCACGGGTGGTTCACGTAGTGCGCCCCGGGAAGTGAGGCCAGGATGCCGCCCGCCCCCCAGAACGCCTGTGAGGCGGCGAACCGGCGGTCCTGCCCGGCGAGGTCCGGTGGCCCGCCGTAGGGCGAGGGCCTGCGCACCCAGACGGATCGCACGGCCGTGAGGTCGAGCTCGCGGCTCGACGTGCGGAGGGTGCCGCGCTGAACGCCGGTGCCGTACACGGCAGTCAGCGAGGCACCCGCGTGCAGGTCGGTGCCGGGATCGAGACGGACCACCGGTACCCGGCGCTCGGCGAGCACCCGCAGGACCGCATCCGCTGTCACGTCGGAGGAGTTGGTCAGTACCAGCACCGACCCGCTTCGGTGATCCATCAGTCGTTGCTCTGGTCCTGGTCGTAGGACTCGGTCACGTCGCTGTCCGTGGCCCCGCCCGGCTTGGCCCCGTCACCGGGGCTCGTGTGGGTGGGCGTGACACCGCTGGTGCTGGTGCCGTGACTCCCCAGTTCGAGCGTTCGGCCGTTCTCGTCCACGATGACGGCGATCTGCGTCTCGGGGTCGATCACGGGCGTGAACGACGGGAGCGTGGCGGTGGCCGGGTAGGGCCCCATCCTGCTGATGCCCCACGGTGCGGGCGTCTGGGTCATGCGTTTCTCCTGGTGGTGGTCCGGATTGTGTCGTTGCAGCCCCGTCCTGGAGGGGAGGGGCTCTGGCCATGGCTCGGCGGGACTCAGGCGGTTGGAGATGCCGAGGGGGTGGAAGGTTCATCGGACGCTCGCCTCGGGCGGCGAGGAGTAGGAAGTCGGACCCGTCGACTTCTGGTGCTTGGTGGTCTGGGTGCGGCAGTGGGTGAGGGCGTACTTGATGCGGGTGTCGGGGCCGGGGGCAGCGGTGAGGAGTTCGCCGGCGGTGACGAGCGTGGCCCAGTACAGGGCGGGGTCGCCGGTGCGGGGCATGGGATGGGCGGCGGCCAGGGAGAGGTAGGCCGTGGTGAGGTTGCCGGTGGTGAACCAGCGCTGGAGGCCGTGCCGGTGGCCGGGACGGAGGCTGCCGTGGGCGTCGATGGCGGCCAGGAAGTGTTCGACGACGGCGAGTTCGGTGTCGGTGAGCGACTTGGGGACGTCGAAGACACCGAGGGCTTCGAGGAGTTCACCGGTGTCGTTCTCGGAGTCCGGGCGGGGGTTCGAGAGCAGGGCGTCGTAGCACTCGGCCAGGCGGCGGCTGGTCTCGGCGAGGGGGATGTCGAGGGCGAGGCAGACGGCGCGCGCGACGGGCAGGGGCGAGTGGCCCAGGCGGGCGATCAGGGCGAAGGCCGCGGCCGGGGTGGCACCCCGGGAGAGGGCGTGCCGGGCCAGGGTCGTGAGGTGCATGGGGGTTCGGGCTTTCAGGCGGTGACGAGGGCGGGGGCGGGCACGGGGGAGATGAGCACCCAGACGAACTTGCCGATGCCGCCCGGTCGGTTGGTGCAGCCCCAGCGTTCGGCGAGCTCGTTGACGAGGAACAGGCCGCGCCCGTGCTCGTCGTCAGGGGTGGCGACTCGGAGGGTGGGGTGGGCGGCGCAGGCGTCGTGGACTTCCAGCCGGAGGCGGGAGTTGACG
>NZ_LFVW01000552.1:0-7828 GCF_001182915.1 Kitasatospora sp. MY 5-36 | reverse complement strand
CGCCGCCGGTCGGGCGCCGCGGCCGTGCCCCCGGACGCCGCCGGTACCCATGGCCAGTGCCGTGACCCCCGCGCCGAGCCCGGCGGCCACCACCGCCCCGCCCGCGAGCAGCCCCCTTCGATCCACCCCGGCGCCCCGCGCGGTCGGTGGCTGGTCCTGCGCCTTTCCGGTTTCGGCATGCATGGGCGACATTGGAGACGATAGAACACGCCGTATGCAACTTTTGACCACACGTCACCCGCGGTCCGGCACGACACCCCCACCCGGGGCCCGCGTCGCCAGGCGCCTGCCCGCCCTGCTCGCCGCCGCCGTCCTGGCGCTGGCCGGCTGTTCCTCGGGCGGCTCGTCCTCCTCCGACGCCAAGCACCCGGACGGCACGGTCATCCGCGTCCCGCAGCACTTCCCGACCATCCAGCAGGCCGTGGACGTCGCCCGCGAGGGGGACACCGTGCTGGTCGACCCGGGCACCTACCGGGAGAGCGTGCGCCTCACCAAGCCCCGGATCGTGCTGCGCGGCACCGACCGCAACACCGTGGTGCTGGACGGCGGCCTGCGGCTGGTCAACGGCATCACCGCCTCCGGCCCCGGCTCGGTGGTGGAGAACCTCACCGTCCACGGCTACCTCGCCAACGGCGTGCTGTTCACCGGCGTCACCGACGAGAAGCTCCAGCAGCACGGCGCCGGCGGCTCCGCCTACAACCCGCTGGACACCGTGCGCTTCCCGGTGGTCGAGGGCTTCCGCGCCAGCAGTGTCACCGCGTACAACAACGGCCTGTACGGGATCTACGCCTTCGACGCCCGCGGCGGCGTCATCGAGGACTCGTACGCCTCCGGGGGCGCCGACTCCGGCATCTACGTCGGCCAGTGCAAGCCCTGCGACACCCTGGTGCGGGGCAACACCGTCGAGCGCAACGCCGTCGGCATCGAGATCACCAACGCCTCCGACGGGCTCACCGTGGTCGGCAACCGGGTCACCGGGAACCGGGTCGGCGTCACCGTCAACTCCAACGACCTCGAAGCCCTCGCCCCGCAGCACGGCGCGGTGATCGTGGGCAACGTCGTCACCGACAACAACGCCACCGACACCCCCCAACAGGCCGACGGCGCCTACGGGATCGGGATCGGGATCGGCGGCGGCACGGCGAACCAGGTGCAGCACAACCTGGTCCAGGGCAACCGCGCGGCCGGCATCGTCATCACCGACCCGCCCGGGCACCCGGCGAGCGGCAACCGGGTCGAGGGCAACCGGGCCACCGGCAACGGCACCGACCTGGTGCTGGCCTCCGTCGACCCGGGCAACTGCTTCACCGGCAACCAGCCGGCCGTCCAGAGCCCGGACGGCCTGGAGACGCTGGCGGGCTGCGCCGCCCAGGGCCGGAGCGCCCCGCCCTTCGGCCGCACCAGCCCCGTCCAGGCGCCGCCCGGCATCCCGTTCAGCCAGGTGCCCGTCCCGCCCGCGCAGCCCTCGCTGCCGGACCCGACCGCGCCCGGCCGCCCGGCGACCGACCTCCCGGGGCCGGTCGACCCCGGCGCCTACCCGCTGCCGGAGTCCGCGGACGCCGTCCCGAAGCACTGACCGGCCGCGCCGGGCGGGCCCGCGGACTCCTGCTCCCCGCGGGCCCGCCCGGCGCCGGTCACCGGTCGTGCGGCAGCCAGGGGCCGGGGATCAGCCGGTTGACCACCGTCACCGTGATCCCGTCGCCGAGGTTGTCGCAGGTGAGCACCAGCGGCCCGAAGACCGTCCGGTCCGCCGCGTAGCCCTCGGGCGGCCTCAGCTCCACCCAGTAGTACGTCCCCGGCCCGCCGCGGCCCCGGCAGACGCCGTCGGTCCCGGTCGTGCAGGGCTCGCCGACCGGCGTGTCACCGCGCTCGCGGCCGGGGCCCGGCCAGCCGAGCCACCCCGACCACCCCGGCCACCCCGGTCCGCCGCTGACCCGCCACAGCTGGAACGTCGCCCCGGCCAGCGGCCTGCCGTCCTGGTCCACCTTGACCAGGGTCAGCACGCCGCTCGTCGGGCGGAAGCCGAAGTCGAGGGTGTGGTCGTTCTCGCCCGGTCCGCCGGTGGTCAGCTCCCGTTCGGCGTACTTCCCGCCCCTCGGGACGACGCCCTTGGAGTTGACGAACGGGTCGTCGCCGACGTCGTGCCGGGTGGGCGCCCACTCGTACAGCGGGCCGCCCTCGGCGTAGTCGGCCGGCTCGTCCAGCCGGAGGGTGTACCGGGTGCGCGGCGCGAGGCCGCCGGTGACGTTCGAGTCGTCGAAGTAGTACTCGCCGCGCGCCGAGGTCCTCGTCGTGCCGACCAGCGCGCCCGCCCCGTCGTACAGGTGCACCGTGACACCGGGGACCGGGCGCCCGCCCGGACGCTGGATGCCCGTGCGCCCGGGGTCGTACCAGACCCGGTTGCCGATCTGCAGCGGCGCCCGGTCGCAGAGCACCTCCAGGTCGCCCATCGAGGCGCCCTTGCCGAACGGCGCGGGCACGTCCGCCGGGTTGAGCCGCAGGCCGGTCCCCGGAGCCTGCCGGCCGTCCGCCCGCTGGATGAAGGCCGTCCCGTAGCCGAAGGCCGTGTTGTTCGGGTCGTACCCGGAGATCCCGATGGTGCTCTCGACCTTGGACAGCGCCATCCCGGCGTAGTCCGCGTTGTGGTGGACGCCGAACCGGCTGGTGTCGAAGAAGCGGGTGCCCCGGGGCGAGAGCCCGCACCCGTTGTCGGTGTCCAGCACGTACGTGCCGTTCTCCGCGCAGGCCTTGTCCAGGTCACCGCCCGACAGCACCTCGCCGACCGCGGCGCCCGAGGCCGACTGGCCCGTCGCCCGGTCGGCCAGGCGGTCGCGGAAGGCCAGCAGCATCGAGCCGTCCGTCTCGAAGCCGACCTCGGCCAACTCCGGTTCCGGCTGGGCCCGGTAGCCGGAGCAGGCCTGGCCGTTCTGCGAGGTCGGGTAGGTGTCCGTCCACGGGAACCAGCCCGCGCCGTCGCACGGGCCGCTGCCCACGGTCGACTGCCGCGGGTAGTCCAACGGCTGGTCCAGGACGGCCGGTTGGAACAGCCCGGTGGCGGGGTCGAAGGGCAGCACGACCGCCCGCAGGTCCGAGGCCCGGCCCGTCGACTCGCCCGAGCAGACACCGCCCAGGTAGCCGACGCCGTCCTGGAGGCCCAGGCCGAACGGCCGCCAGTCCCCGGCCGAGGGGCAGCCCGGGTCCGGGACCGGGTAGACGGCCGTCGGCGCCGCGGCCGTCGTCGCGGTGGCGTCGTAGCGGTACAGCGCACGGGAGTTGAGGTTGACGACGAACAGGTCCCGGCCGTCCTCGGTGACCTTGAGCCCGCCGAGGCTCTCCTTGCCCGGCACGGTCAGGAACGCGTCGTCCGACCCCGGCGCGTGCGCCGTACCGCCGGCGTCCGGGACGGTGGCGAACAGCGTGGTGGTCTTCCGCGCCGGGTCCGTCACGTAGATCCCGCCGGCGCCGCCCGGACCGTAGTCGGTGGTGCGCTTGGCCGCCGCCGAGGAGAACACCCGCCGGTCGGCCTTGTTCCACGCGATGCCGAACAGCGTGCCCGTCTGCGCGTCGGTGGCGATGCCGGTGACGTCGACGTCCACGCCGTCCTGGCCGCGCGCACTGTACGGGAACGACACCAGCGTGCGCTGCGCCCCGCCCTGCCAGGTGGTGTTCTGACATGTCGTCACCAGCGGGGCGTTCTTCTGGCAGTAGTCGCCCGGGTACCAGAACCCGGTGGTGTACGCGACGTTCCGGCCGTCGGAGAGGTCGACGAACTCCTCGTTGGAGCTCAACTGGTTCGGCGCGCCGTCCAGGCCCTGGCGCGAGGCGAAGGCCGGGAAGAGCGTGCCCGGCTTCGGATTCACCACCCGGACGCGGTACTTGCCGTCGGTCGCCGTGCTAGCGGCCGGGGCCAGCGTCACCGTGCCGTCGGTGCCCGTGGCGCCCTCGGTCCTGGTGCCCGCGTCATCCGTGAGCGTCACCGTCACGCCCGCGATCCCCGGCTCCAGCGCGGGCGTCCACACACCGGTGGCGTCCACCGCCCGGACCACCCGGACCGTCACCGCCCCGACACCGCCCTGCGCGGAGGCCCGAGGGGCCGCCACGAGTCCCGCGCCGGCCAGCACGACGGCGAAGGCCGCCGTCAGCGCGGCCCGGCGCGTCCGTCTTCTCGTCCTCTTCAAGGTTCCGTCTCCCCTCACCGACGGGCGCAGGCCCGATCCGGACAGGACCCCCAGGACAGCGGCCACCGGTCGTCCACGTCCCGCCCTCATCGCACATTCACCGGCGCGGGTGACGGAAAGCGCCGGGAAATCGCATCGAGTTCGGACACGGCCTCACTAGTTCGCATACTTCCCGACCACATCTCCGGGGCGTCCCCGATGAGACCGACGGCACGCCCGACCCGCCTGTGCGGCATGATCGGTACGCACCGCCCGCCGACGGCGGAGCCCGCCGAGAGGGAGGCCGCGCCCGATGCCCGACGGCTTGACCACCGACCTCGTACTGGCCTGCACCGTCCTGCTGGGCGCCTCCGTCCAGCGGCTCGCCGGGATCGGCTTCGCCCTGGTCGCGGCGCCCGTCCTGGTGCTGCTGCTCGGGCCGGGCGACGGCGTCACGCTGTCGAACCTCGCCGCCGGGGCCATCAGCGCCGTCGGCCTGCTGGGCAGCTGGCGCCAGGTACGGCTGGCGGCGATGCTGCCCCTGATCCTCGCCGCGGCCTGCACGGTGCCGGCCGGGGTCTGGGTCGCGGCGACGATTCCGACGCCCGGACTGCTCGTCGGCATCGGCGCGCTGGTCACCCTGGCCTCGCTGCTGGTGCTGCGCGGGGTCCGGGCGGCCGCGCTGCGCGGGGTCGGCGGCGCCCTGGTCGCGGGCGCCACCAGCGGGTTCATGAACTCGGCCGCCGGGGTGGGCGGTCCGGCCGTCTCCCTGTACGCCGTCAACACCGGCTGGACGGCGCGCGAGTTCCTGCCCAACGCCCAGTTCTACGGCGTGGCGGTGAACGCCTTCTCCCTGGCGGGCAAGGGGCTGCCCGCGCTGTCCGGGACCGCCTGGTGGCTGGTGGCCACCGCGCTCGCGGGCGGCGCGGCGATCGGCCGGCTGCTCGCCGCCCGGGTGCCGGAGACCCGCGCCCGGCTGGTCGTGCTGGGCCTGGCCCTGGCGGGCGGGCTGACCACCCTCGCCAAGGGCGTCTCGGGGCTGGGCTGAGCGCGCCCGGCCCTCCGCCGCCGGTCGACGAACCACCGGAAACCGCCTGAAACCCACCGGACACTCCGGACGCCCCCGGATGAGCCCGACACCCGTACCGACACGGACAGTTCGGGACGCCCCGGGCACTTCGGAAACCGCCCGAACGGCCCTCCGCGGACATGACATACTGCCTCGGTGACCTCAGCAGACCTGGCCGCGAAGCCGTCCAAAAGCCGTCCCCAACTGGGCCGGAAGTTCAACCTGCTGTGGTCCGCGTCGGCGATCTCATCGGTCGGCGACGGCATGCGGGACTCCGCCCTGCCGCTGCTCGCGGTGGCCGTCTCCGACTCCCCCAGCGCGGTCTCCGTGGTCTCCGTCTCCGCCTCGCTGCCCTTCCTGCTGATGTCCCTCTACGGCGGGGTGCTCGCCGACCGGGCCGACCGGCGGCGGCTGATGTGGACCATCGACGCCGCGCGCGCCGTCGTCGTCCTCGGCTTCGCCGCCTGGGTCTTCCTCGCCGACCCGCCGCTGGTCGCGCTCGCCGCCCTGGCCTTCCTGCTCGGCTGCGGCGAGACGGTCTTCTCCAACGCCGCCACCTCCGCCGTCCCCGAGCTGGTCCGCCCCGACCAACTCGACGCCGCCAACGGCCGGATGCAGGCCAACATGCTGGTCGGCGGCAACCTCATCGGCCCGCTGCTCGGCTCCGCGCTGTTCGCCGTCGCCGCCGCCCACCCCTTCGCCGTGGACGGCGTCTCCTTCGCGCTCGCCGCCGTCCTGGTCGCCGCCACCGGCCGCTCCACCGCCCCCAGCACCCGGGCCGACCGCCGCCCGGTGCTCACCGAGATCCGCGAGGGCGTCGACTGGCTGCTCCGCCACCGCGACGTGCGGATGCTCGCCGTGCTCTCCACCCTCGGCGCGCTGGCCTGCTTCATGGGCACCACCATGATGGTCCTGATGGTCACCAAGGTCATCCACGCACCCGCCGCCTCCTACGGCATCGTGCTCGCGGCCGGCGCCATCGGCGGCACCGCCGCCAGCACCCTGGCCGGCCGGCTCAGCCGACTGCTCGGCCGGGGCACCCGGATCGCCCTCGCCTTCCTGCTGATGGGCGTCTCGCTGATCCTGATGGGCCTGAGCACCTCGGTGGCCGAAGTCGCCGCGCTGTACGGCGTGATCGGCTTCGGGATCGTCACCTGGAACATCCAGGCGATCTCGCTGCGCCAGCAGGCCGTACCGAAGGAACTGCTCGGCCGGGTCAACAGCTGCTACATGCTGCTGAGCCGCCTCGGCATCATGGCCGGCGCCGCCCTCAGCGGCTGGATCGCCTCCGTCGTCAGCATCCGCACCCCGCTCCTCGTCGGCGGCGGGCTGCTGCTGGTCCTGCTGGTCGCGGTGCTGTTCCTGCTCCCGCGGATGACGGCGCTGGAGACCGTCCCGGCCGCCTCGGAGCCGTCCGACGCCGAGTAGTCTCCGCCGGGCCGTTGCGCGTCCTCCCGCCCAACGGCCGCTGTCCGCCGGTATGGTGACCGCGGGGGGTGTGCCGGGAAGTCTGGTCGGCGGGCAGCTGCTCGCCCGTCCTGAGGAGAGCCATGAACACCGACCGCCCCGCCGCCTCCGGTACCGCCGCGCCGCCCGTCGGGGCCGACCGCGACCTCGGCCCCGGGCTCGGCCCGCTGGTGCGGGTCGACGGCAGCTGGTACATCGGCGACCACGAGAGCAAGGCGTATCTCGCCGTCCTCCCCGAGGGGTTCGAGCACCGCGTCACCGGACGGGAGCCCTTCCTGGTCCCGTGGAAGCGCCTGATGAGCCTGAAGCTCGGGGTCACCAGCGGCCGGTTCCTCAGTACACCGGCCGGCGGGCTCCTGACCGGTCACCACGCGCCCCACGAGGCGATCGGCACCCACGGCTCCTGCCTGAGTGCCATGGTCCGGCACCCCTACGACCTGTGGAGCCCCCGGTTCGTCCACCACCGGCGGTGGTACCCGGCGCCCGAGATCACGCTGCTGCACCAGCTGCTGGGGAACATCGTCGACCTCGGCCGGGTCGAACGGCTCGGCGACGACGCCTGGCTGACCTCCGTCGTCGAGGAACTGGCGGCGGACCGCCTCCTCCGGAAGTGGCGCACCAGCAAGGCCGTCGCGGACGGCGTACGGGAACTCATCGCGCGCGGGGCGTGACCGCCGGGTTCGAGCGCCGCTCCGTACTCCGATGCGCCGCCCAGGCCCCGGAGGCCGCGCGGGCGGGTGCTGCCGCCCGCGCGGTGGCCCGGCATCAGGCGGGCAGGCGATCGGGCGGGGTGGTGGGACGGGGCCGGGCGGTGCTGAGGGCGGCCAGGGCCGGGGTGGCGGCGAGGGCGAGGCAGAGGGGCAGCGGCAGGTGGTCGGCGAGCAGGCCGGCCAGCGCGGTGCCGCCCGAACTGCCCGCGTTGAAGCACGTGTTGACCCAGGCGCCGGCGCGCGTCCGGTGGCCGGGCTCGGCGAGTTCGTCGGCGAGCAGGTAAGCGGTGGTGAGGGTCGGGGCCACGGTGAGGCCGGCCAGGGCGGCGACAGCCGCGAGGAGCGGGACCGTCGGGGCGAGGGCGGTCAGGGCCAGCGCGCCGGCGAAGGCCGCGGTGAGGACGGCGAGCCGCCGCCGGGCCGGG
>NZ_LFVW01000551.1:0-7848 GCF_001182915.1 Kitasatospora sp. MY 5-36 | reverse complement strand
CTGTTCCCCTGGCCCCCGGCGCTTCCCGGGGCTGACGCCCCCTCCGGCCGGGTGACGGTGCCCGGCCTGCCCGAGCTCGCCGCGGCCGCCCGGGGCCGGCTACGCGCCACCGCGTACCGCTTCGTCACGGTGGGCGCCGGCGCGGAGCCGCTCGCGGAGCGGACCGTACGGCTGGGCGTCGAGGGCACGCTGTTCGCCCTGCCGTCGGCGAGCGTGCCGGACGTCGAACTGGCGGTCTCCGTCAGGGATCTGGACGACCTGCTCGACGGGCGCCTGGGCTACTCCGCGGCGCAGTACGGAGGGCGGCTGCGCGAGGTGCGGCCCGGGCCGGCGGCCGATCCCGACGCCGGCCCCGCCGTTGTCACCAGCCGGCATGACCCGGTCCCCGCCACCGGGGCGGTGATGCTGTCGGGCATCGGGCTGTTCGCGATCCTGCTGCGCGCCCGGCTCGGTTCGGCGCTGGTGGAGCTGGACCACGAACTCGACGCCCGGCTCCCGGACCATCCGGTGCCTTCGGTGCTTCCGGTGCTTCCGCCCTCCGCGCCGCCGGCCCGTGCCCTTCCCCCGGTCGTCCGGCCGCAGTCGCGGGCCGGGGAGCAGCCGCCCCGGTTCTGGCCGCGCGTCGCCCGTTGCCTGGCGCTGGGCGAGGACCCGTCCGCCGCGTCCGGGACCTTCACCGATGCCGGTCGCACGCACTACCTCGGTGTGCTCGGGCGCGGCGAGTGGCCCGCGCCCGGGCCCGGGCCGGACGACGGCGTGGGGCTGCTCGTGCTGACGAGCCTGCTGGACGCCCAACCCCACCTCGGTGGCGGGGTGCGGTTCCCGGACTCCTCCTACCGGCGGTTGCTGGCGAACATGGAGCGCTCTCCCGTCCGCCGGTGGCGGGTAGCCGCGGCGCTTCCCCCCGGGGTACGGGTGCCCCGGTGGCGTGCGGCCTCGCTGTTCCCCGTCTCGGCCGAACGGCTCCGAGCCGACCTGGCCCGCCGGGGCTGGGACGGCGAACTGCTCGGCCCGGTCGGTCCCGACCCCGCCGTGACCGACGGAGCCGAGCGCTGCTGGTGGCTCGGCGTGCCCCCGCTGGAGGGGCCGTCCGACGGCCTGCGGGCCCTGGTCCTCCAGGAGTCGCCCGGGTGCCGGCTCCACGGTCTGGTCGAGGCCGCCCCCAGGCCGGAGGACCCGGCAGTGGAACAGCCCGACTTCCACGTGCGGGCGGCGCTGTCCCGCCCGTCGGCACCACCGGACGCCGTCCTGCACGCACTGCTCGGCGGTGACGTGCGGTTCTCCTGGCTGCTGCCGCCCCGGGAGACCGTGCGGAAGGCCGGGCGGGCCGTGGACCCGGTCGCCTTCGCGGAGCGGGTCGCCCTGCTCGCCCTCGCGGAACTGGCCCGCCGGGCGTACCCGAGGACTGGGCCGCCACCAGTCGGCACCGGCTGACCCCGACCGCCCCCGGCCGTCTCCGACCGACCTCAAGGACCGTGATGCTCTCCGAACTACCACCCCGGCACCGCCCGGACCACCTCCGCGCCGCGTGCGTCATCCTCGACGGGCAGGACCGGGTCCTGCTCACCGAACCGCGGTCGGCCGACGAGCGGCCCGGCCTGCCCTGGGCCGTCGTGCCACCGGGCAGCACCGCTCGGGAGACCGCCGCGGCCGTGGCCCGCCACACCTGCCGCCAGCGCGTGGCCGCGGCCCGGCTGCGCTACCTCACCGAACTCCACCTCCCGCCCGGCCCCCACGGGGAGGCGCCCCACGACCTGCGGGTGTTCGTCCACCGGTACGCGGGCGCCTCCCGGCGTACCGCACCCGGCCCGGACCTGCGCTGGAGCCCGCCGCAGTCCGGTACCGGGGAGGGCCTTGGACTCGACGCGGCATCCGCGTACTGCGTCGGCGAGTTGCTGCGGCACGGCCCCGACGACGCCGCGGACGACGGCGGGATCCGTGCCGTGGCCGAGATCGAGGACGAGGCGCGGCGGCTGATCGATCCGGTCCCCGCGCTGTGGCGCAGGGACGGAGCGGCCCGCGTGGTGGTCATCGGCCCGCCCGCCGTCGGCAAGAGCACCCTGCTGAAGCGGCACACCGCCCGCGCCCCGGACACCGAGCACGTGCGGGACATCGTCCCGGTGCGCCGGGACCGGGACCGGGACCGGGACCCGGGACCGGACAACTACCTGACCCGCTACCTGCGCGGGGACGACGGCTCGGGGTTCTTCTGCCAGATGGAGACCCTGCTGCTGCGGGTCCTGCAGAACCTCCGCACCGGCGAGAGCGGCGTCATGGACCAGGACGTGCACAGCTCGCTGGCCTACGCCAAGGCGCTCCGGCTGAGCGGCGCCCTGAGCGCCCAGCAGTACGAGACGTACTACCGCTACCACCACCTGATCACCTCCGCGCTGCCGCCGCCCGAGGCGGTGGTCCACCTGACCGCCCGTACCGACGTGCTGATGCGCCGGCTGCGCCGCCGCGACCGCGTCCTGGAGCGCTCGTTCACCAGCTCCTACGTGTCCCTGGTGGCCCAGTGCTTCGAGGACGTGGCCGAGGAGCTCGCCCCGCGGATCCCCGTCCACCACCTCGACACCTCCGAGCTGAACCCCGACCAGGTGCTGGCGCGCTTCGAGGAGCTGCTCCCCGTACGCACCGGCTCCACCGACCGAAGGACCGACCGACATGACCAAGCCCAAGGCTGACTGGCGCAATCCGGGACCCGCCCCGACCGGCGGCCCGCTCATCGACACGTTCGGCCGGGTCGGCGGCGACCTCCGGATCTCCGTGATCGACAAGTGCAATCTGCGGTGCACCTACTGCATGCCGGCCGAGGGGCTGCCCTGGCTGGAGAAGGAGGAGCTCCTCACCGTCGACGAGATCGACCGGCTCGCCCGGCTCTTCCACTCCCTCGGGGTGCGCGACTTCAAGATCACCGGCGGGGAGCCGACCGTCCGCCGGGAACTGCCCGAGATCGTGGCCCGGGTGTGCGCGCTGGAGGGGGTGGACGTCTCCATCACCACCAACGGGCTGCTGCTGGACCGCCTGGCCCGCCCCCTGCGGGAGGCGGGGCTGCGCAGGATCACGGTGTCCTGCGACTCCCTGATGAGGCACCGCTACGCCGAGATGACCCGTCGGGACGCCTTCGACAAGGTGACCGCGGGGCTGGAGGCGGCCCGCGAGGCCGGATTCGACCCGATCAAGATCAACTGTGTGGTGATCCGCGGCAGCAACGAGGACGAGGCCGTCGACTTCGCCCGCCTGGCGCGGGAAGGCGGCTACGACGTGCGCTTCATCGAGTACATGCCGCTGGACGCGGAGCGGACCTGGGAGCGGGAGAAGGTCGTCCCGGCCGCCGAGACGCTGGCGGCGGTCTCCGCGGCCTACGACCTGGCCCCCGTCGTCCAGGACGCGCCGCAGCCGGCCACCTCCTTCCGCTTCGCCGACGGGGCGCCGGGGGTCCTGGGCTTCATCCCCTCGGTGACGAAGCCCTTCTGCGACAGCTGCAACCGCATGCGGACCACGGCCGAAGGCGCCTTCCGCGTCTGCCTGTTCGCGCTGGAGGAGACCGACCTGCGCACCGCGCTCCGCTCCGGTGCCGACGACGCCGAACTGGAACGGCTGGTCCGCGAGGCGCTCTGGCACAAGTGGCCCGGACACAAGATCAACCACCCCGACTTCGTCCGGCCCGACCGCAGCATGTCGATGATCGGCGGCTGAAGCCGTGAACGGCCGTGTGGTCTCCTTCACCTGGGGCCGGGGGCTGGGCCACGTCTCCCGCCAGATCGCCGTCCACCGCGAACTGCGCGGGCTGGGCCGGGACTCCCTGCTGCTGACCGAACGGCCCCAACGGCTGATCGAGGACTACGGCTTCGCCCAGACCGTCCTGCCCACCGACGCCGACAGCCTGGTCGGCGAGCCACTGCACGGGACCGGCCCCGCGGTGGACCACGGTCTCGCCCGGGCCATGGTCGCCTGGGTGCTGCGGCCGGACGACGTGGTGCTGCACGACGTGACGGTGCAGCGGGAGCTGTACGACCAGGCCGCCCGACTGGGCTGCCCCCAGTTCCTGGTGCACCGCTTCCAGCGCAACCGCCCCGACCCGCCCCACTGGGTCTCCCGCCACACGCCCGCCATCGGCACGATCTACCTGCTGGGCGAGCCCGGACCGGAGGAGACCGTCCACGGGGTGCGCGTGCTGGGGGTGCCCCACGTCGTCCGGCCGCTGCTCGACGACCGGTCGCCCTGGCCCGAGGAAACCCGCGCCCTCCGGGTCGCGGTGGTGGCCGGCGGCGGCGGGCACGACGACGCGCCCGGATTCCTCACGGCCGCGCTGCACGGCATCCGCGCGTTCACGCGCGGACGCCCCGCCGGCGTCGACGTCCTGGTGCTCACCGGCCCGCACTTCGACGGAGCCGTCCTCGTGCCACCCGGCCTGCCCGGGCCGGTGCGGGTCCGCCCGTACCTGGGGCCGTCGTACGACGTGTACCGGCACGCCGACGCCGCGATCACCCACGCCGGGTACAACACCGTGCAGGAACTGGTCCGTTCCGGCGTGCCGGTGGTGGCCGTCCCCGGCGTCCGCGACTTCGACGACCAACGCGTCCACCTGAAGGCCGCCGACAGCCCCAATGTGGTGGTCGCCGACGCCGAGGAGCACGCCATCGCCCGCGCCCTGGCCGAAGCCCTCAACGGCCCGTCCGGCACCCGGGCCCGGCCGGCCGCCACCCCCACCCGACAGGCGGACGGCGCCGCCCGGATCGCCCACGACCTGGTCGCCGCCACCTCCCGCGCCAGCGGCGCGGGGGCACCGTGACGCCCGGACACCGCCCCCGCTCGACACGGTCGATGTCGAGCTGACCACCGAATCCTGCCCTCAGGGGAGTTGATCTTCCTCGGCTTCGGAAAAATGCCCCGTGGCAGCCGTGCACGTCACCGTGTGGGACGACCGCGACCGGGCCGGCGGAGGCCGCACGCCCAGGAACTCGCCGCCGCCAACGCCGCCCTGCGGGAGTTCTGGGGCCGACCCGGTTCCGCACCGGCTACCGGTCCCGCCCCGCGGCCGCGGGCCTACCAGCCGACTTGCGGACTGCCGGACCAGGGGCGGTGATAGGAGGGGGAAGAACAGCGAACCCGCCCGCGGGCCGACCGGCCCAGGAGGAACCATGTCGCACCACAAGTCGAACAAGGACGTCGAGGGCGACCCCGACACCGGCCACGGCCGCGGCCTGCCGCGACGCCCCGACGAGGCCGAGCTCGAGGAGCGCACCGAGGAGGACCGCGAGGAGGTCGGCCTGGCGCCCGACGCCGACGAGGCCGACGAGGACGGCAGATAGGAGCAGGGCCTGGTGAGCCGCCCGCCCCGGTGGTGGTCGGCGTCCTGCGCACGCTCCCGGCCGACCGACGCGCTCGGGCGTCGGCCGGCCAGGCCGAACCGCGGGATCAGAAGGTGAGGTTCCAGGCGTCGATCGTGCCGGTGTCGCCGGAGGCGCCGTCCTTCACCCGGAGCTTCCAGGTACCGTTCGCCGCGCTCGCGGAGGCGTTGACGGTGTAGGTCTTGGCGACGTTGTCGGTGCTGTCGCTGTTCGGGAAGTCCTCCAGGAGGTAGACCGTGCCGTCGGGCGCGACCAGGGAGAGGACGAGGTCGCCGCGGTAGGTGTGCTTGATGTCCACGCCGACCTTGAGCGTCGCCGGGGCGTTGCCGGTGACGCCGGTGACGGTGATCGGGCTCTCCACCGTGGTGTTGTCGGGGATCGCCACGTCGGCGGTGTTCTCGAAGTACGTGCCGGTGGGCTGGGTGGCGCCGCCGACCGCCTTCAGCGCGTCGACCTGGCCCTCGCCGAAGAAGGAGTTGTCGGCGGTGGTGCCGGTGCAGCGGCTGTCGGAGGCGGGGCAGGCCAGGTCGTTGGCCTGGCTCGCCAGCCGGGCCCGGATGTCGGCCGGGGTGAGCGAGGGGTTGGCGCTCGCGATCAGCGCGGCCACCCCGGTGACGTGCGGGGACGCCATCGAAGTGCCGTTCTTGGTGCCGTACTTGCCGCCGGGCAGGGTCGAGTAGACGCCGGTGGCACCGTCACCGCCGGGCGCCGCGACGTCGATGACGCCCCGGCCGAAGTTGGAGTAGGAGGCCTTGCCGCTGCCGCTGCCCGTGGCCGCGACGGTCACCACGCCGGGGAGTTCGGTGGGGATGTCGATGCAGGCGTTGGTGATCGTCCGGGTGACCTTGGTGGAGTCGTTCGGGCTCTCGGTGTCGGTGGTCTTGTTGGCCAGGTCGTAGTTGGCGTTGCCGGCCGCCGCGACCTGCAGCGAGCCCTTGCCCTCGGCGTACTCCTGGGCGCGCTTGACGCCCTCGATGATGGCCGCCTGGTCGAGGTCGTTCGGGCAGTTGAACTGCCAGGGGTCGGTGTAGTAGCTGTTGTTGGTGACCTTGAAGCCGTGGTCGCCGGCCCAGACGAAGCCGCAGACGGTGTTCTCGGCGTAGAACAGGGTGCTGGTCGGCTCGGCGATCCGGACCGACGCGATCTTCACGCCCGGTGCGACACCGATGACGCCCTTGCCGTTCTTCGCGGCCGCGATGGTGCCGGCGACGTGGGTGCCGTGGGTGTCCACGTCCCGCCAGGCGCCGGTGCGGGCGTCGGGCTTGCCGTAGGCGCAGGAGACCGAGTCGGCGGCGTCGAAGTTCGGCGCGAGGTCCTGGTGCTGGTCGTCCACGCCGGTGTCGAGCACGCCGACCTTGACGGACGGCGAGCCGGTGCTGACGCTCCAGGCCTGGTCGGCCTTGATCTGCGTCATGTCCCAGCGGTTGGACTCGGTGAGCGTGGTGGTCGCCTGCGCCGGGTTGGCGGGCAGCGCCGGGCTGTAGGCGTCGGCCGGCACGTCGGAGGTGCGGGTCGCGCCGACCTGCTGGATGCCGGTGACGGTGCGCAGCGCGGCGGCGAAGCCGGCGCTGGTGGAGTGGGCGACGATGACGCCGATCTGGTCGTAACTCGAGAAGACCGTACCGCCCTTGGCGGCGACGGCGGCCTTGGCGGCGGCGATGTCGGCGGGGGCGCTGATCACCAGGTAGGCACGGGTGCCGGCGGCCCACCCCGCCGCGCCGCCCGCGGCGGCGGGAACGGCGGGGGCCTGGGCGGCGGGGGCTTGTGCCGCGGGAACCTGGGCGGCCGGCGCGGAGACGGCGCCGGGGACGGTGGGGGTGGTGGTCGTGGTGGCGGCGGTCGCGAACGCGGTGGGGGTGGCGAGCGCCATGGCCGAGAGCACGGCGAGGGCTGCGGCCGGGCGGCCGAGCCGCCGGGATATCAGGGGTGACACGTATCCTCCGATTCAGACCGTGCGTGAGGGGGATCGCACGGGAATTGAGGGAAACATGCCAGATTTAGCAGGAGTTGGGGAAGACTTTACGCCCGGCGACTTTCCACGGAAGCGTTACGTTTTGATGTCATGGGATCCACAGCCCCCGGACGGGGCGTGGCAGCATCCTCGGCCTCACGCCTCCGGCCACTCGGCCGACCGAGGCCTCAGGGATCCGTCGGGGGCGGCCTTCGACCTGAGGTGGAGTCCTCCGGGCGGGAAGATGGGTCCCGGGGCGGAGACGCTCCGGACCTGAGGTGGACGCCTCGTAACGCTACTGGCTGACACTCTGTCAACTGTCTTTGTTGTGACGGGTGTTGATCGCATCCGTCGGTCGACTTCGGGAGGACGGCATGGCGGACGGGACGGCGGATCCGAGGCGCGGGAGACTCGGCTCGAAGGGTCGACGGTGGCGGCGCCCGGTCGGGCGGTCGGCGATCATCGCGCTCGCAGGCGCGGGCCTGCTGGCGGCCTTGGCCCCGGCCGCCGGCGCGACGGACAGCCCGGCGGCGCCCCACCGGG
>NZ_LFVW01000550.1:0-5136 GCF_001182915.1 Kitasatospora sp. MY 5-36 | reverse complement strand
TGCCCGAGCCGCGGACCGCGCCGGAGGGCAGGGCGGCCGGCCGCCCGCCGCGCACCCCCGCCGAGCAGCTGATCGCGGCGGTCTGGGCGGACGTGCTCGGGGTGCCGGAGGTCGGCGCCGACGACAACTTCTTCCACCTGGGCGGCGATTCGCTGACCGCCGTCCGGGTGGTGGGCCGGGTCTTCGACGTCTTCGGCATGGTGTCGCCGTACACCATCTTCGACGCGCCGACCCTGGCCGGGTTCGCCGCCGCGGTGACCTCCGCGACCGGCGGCGCGCGCCCGGCCCCGGTGCGCTCGGGCGCCGCCGAGGCCCCGCTGTCGAAGTTCCAGCGCGGCCTGTGGTTCCTCGACCAGTGGAACCCGGACGCGCCGACCTACGTGGTGCCCTGGGTGTTCCGCTTCTCCGGGCCGGTCGACCCCGGGCTGCTGCGGCGGGCGCTGGCGGGGGTGGTGGAGCGGCACGAGAGCCTGCGGACCACCTTCGAGCTCGCCGAGGACGGCCCGCGCCAGGTCGTCCACCCCTCCGTGGAGCTGCCGTTCACGCTCACCGAGACCACAGCCGACCGGGTGGACGAGCTGGTCGCCGAGGCCGCGCTGGAGCCCTTCGACCTGGCGCGGGGACCGCTGGTGCGGGCCCGGGTCTTCCGGGCCGGCGGGGCGACCACGCTGCTGCTGCTCCTCCACCACATCGTCTGGGACGAGGGCTCGCTGCCCGTGCTGGAGGCCGAACTCCAGGAGCTGTACGCCGCGCTGGCCGAGGGCCGCCCGGCCGAGCTGCCGGAACTCGCTGTCCAGTACGGCGACTACGCCGCCTGGCAGTACCAGGACGACACCGCGGAGAAGCAACTCGACTACTGGCGCGAGCAGTTGCGCGACGCGCCGACCGCCGACGCGCTGGCGCCGGACCGCCCCCGCCCCGAGGAGCAGGCCTTCCGCGGCGCCTTCCACCGCTTCGCCATGCCCGGCCCGGTGGCCGAGGCCGTCCGGGCGCTCGCCCGCAGCGAGGACGCCACCCCGTTCATGGTGCTGCTGGCCGGGCTGGCGCTCACCCTGCACCGCCGCTCCGGGCAGCGCGACCTGGTCCTCGGCTCGCCGGTGAACGCCCGCGGCCGGGCCGAACTCGACGGCCTGATCGGCTACTTCGTCAACCTGCTGCCGCTGCGGCTGAAGCTGGAGGAGGGCGCCTCCTTCCGCGAGCTGGTCCGGCACGTGCGCGAGGTGTCGATCGGCGGCTACCGGCACCAGGAGGTGCCCTTCGACGACATCGCGAACGCCGTGCTCGACGAGCGCCCCGAGGACCGCAACCCGCTCTGCCAGGTGCTGCTGGAGCTGCACCCGCTGGACCCCCGGCCGTTCACGGTCGGCGGGCACGCCGTCACCCGCTCCCTGCACTCCAACCCGGTCTCCCGCTTCGACCTGTCCGTCTCGGTGGACGACCTCGGCACCGGCTTCACCGGGCGCTTCGAGTACGACAGCGACCTCTTCGACCCGGCCACCATGGCCGGCCTGTGCGAGGAGTGGCTGGGCACCCTGGCCGCCGCCGTCGAGGTGCCGGTGCACGCCCTGTTCGAGGCGCGGGCCGCCCGCGAGCCGGGCGCCGTCGCCCTGGTGTCCGGCGAACGGACCGTCGGGTACGGCGAGTTGAACGCCGCCGCGAACCGGCTCGCCCGCCACCTGGCGGGCCGGGGCATCGGCCGCGGCGACACCGTCGCCGTGCTGACCGAGCGCGGTCCGGAGCTGGTCACCGCCCTGCTGGCGGCCCTCAAGACCGGCGCCGCGTACACCCTGCTCGACCCGGACTTCCCGGCCGAGCGGCTGGCCGGCGCCGTCGCCGACACCGGCGCCGCCACGGTGGTCACCCACCGGCACGCCACCGTGCCGTTCGCCGTCCCCGGCCAGGTGGACCTGGACGCCTCGGCCGCCGACCTCGCCCGGTACCCGGCCCACGACCTCGGCCTGCCGGTCGACGGCGCCGACCTCGCCACCGTGATGTTCACCTCCGGCTCCACCGGCCGCCCCAAGGGCGTCGCCGTCCCGCACCGCGCGCTCACCACCACCTACCTCGGCCAGGACTACGCCCGCTTCGGCCCCGACGAGGTCTGGCTGCAGTGCTCGCCGGTCTCCTGGGACGCCTTCGCGCTGGAGCTGTACGGCGCGCTCTGCTTCGGCGGCACCTGCGTCCTCCAGCCCGGCCAGCGTCCCGACCCGCAGACCGTCGCCGAGCTGACCCGCCGCCACGGCGTCACCCAACTCCAGCTCTCCGCCAGCCTGTTCAACTTCCTGCTGGAGGAGTTCCCGGAGACCTACGACGGCCTGAGGCTCGCCTTCACGGCCGGCGAGCGGGCCTCCACCACCCATGTCGCCAAGGCCCTGGAGGCCTACCCGGGCCTGGTCGTCGCCAACGGCTACGGCCCGGTGGAGAGCCTCGGCCTGACCACCTGCCACCGGGTCGGCCCCGCCGACGCCGCCGGCGGCTCCATCCCGATCGGCGTCGCGCTGCACGGCAAGGGCGTCCTCGTCCTGGACGAGCGGCTGCGCCCCGTCGCGCCCGGGGTGACCGGCGAGCTGTACGCCACCGGCGGCGGCCTCGCCCACGGCTACCTCGGCCGGTCCGCCCTGACCGCCGAACGCTTCGTCGCCTCCCCGTACGGCGCCCCCGGCGAGCGCCTCTACCGCACCGGCGACCTCGGCCACCGCACCGCCGAGGGCCTGCTGGAGGTCACCGGCCGGATCGACGACCAGGTCAAGATCCGCGGCTTCCGGGTCGAACCCGGCGAGATCGAGGACGCGCTCACCCGCCACCCGGCCGTCCGGGAGGCCGCCGTCGCCGTCCACGAGCCCGCCCCCGGCGACCGCCGGCTCGCCGCCTACGTCACCGTCGCCGCCGGCGCCCCCGGCCCGGACGCCCTGCTCGACCACCTGGCCGGCCTGCTGCCCGAGCACATGCTGCCCGCGACCCTGGACGTCCTGGCCGCGCTGCCGCTCAACCACAACGGCAAGGTGGACCGCAAGGCGCTGCCCGCCCCCGCCGGGCGCCCGGCCGCCTCCGACGAGGACGCGACGGCCGACGAGGCCGCCGACCCGCTGACCGAGGCCGAACGCCTGGTCGCCGAGGCGGTGCGCGAGGTGCTCGACCTCGCCGAGGTCGGCCGCGAGGACAACTTCTTCCGGATCGGCGGCAACTCGCTGGCCGCCGTCCGGGTCGCGATGCGGCTGTCCCGGGAGACCGGCAGCCGCGTCCCCCCGCAACTGGTGTTCCGGGCCCGGACCGTGAGCGCCATCGCCGAACGGCTGGCCGCCCGGTGACCGGCCGCACCGCACACGAAGGGAACGAGGCCGTGAGCCCGTCCGACCACCCGGCGCGCACCGCGCCCGTCTCCGGGCTGCAACGCGGCCTCTGGTTCCTCGACCGCCTCGACCCGAAGGCCGTCACCTACTGCACCCCCTGGACCCTCGACGTCACCGGCCCGCTCGACCTCGCGCTGCTCCGACGGGCGCTGGACGCCGTCACCGCCCGGCACGAGACCCTGCGCACCACCTTCGCGCTGCACCCCGACGGCCCCCGCCAGCACGTGCACCACCGGCTCGCCGTGCCGCTCGCGGAGACCGACCTACGGGACCTCCCCGACCGGGCCGCGCGCCTGGAGGAGCTGCTCGCCGCCCGCTGCGCCGAGCCCTTCGACCTGGCAGCCGGCCCGCTGCTGCGCGCCGAGGCCTTCCGGCTCGCGGACGAGCGCACCACCGTGCTGTTCACCGTCCACCACATCGTCTGGGACGGCTGGTCCGCCGAGGTCTTCGAGCGCGAACTCGCCGAGCTGTACGACGCGGCGCTGCGCGGCCGGGAGCCCGAACTGCCGGAGCTGACCGTGCAGTACGCCGACCGCGCCGAGGAGGAGCTCGGCACCTCCTACGAGGAGCACCTGACCTACTGGAAGGAGCAGCTGGACGGCGCCCCCGCGCTGCTGGAGCTGCCCACCGACCGGCCCCGGCCCGCCGAGCGCGGCGCGGCCGGCCGCACCGAGGGGTTCGACCTCGCCCCGGGGACGGCGGCGCGGGTCCGCGCCCTGGCCGAGACCGAGGGCGTCACCCCGTTCACCGTCCAACTGGCCGCCTTCGCCCTGCTGCTGAACCGCTGGACCGGCGCCGACGACCTGGTGGTCGGCACCCCGGTCACCACCCGCGACCGGCCCGAACTGGAGCACCTGCTCGGCTACTTCGTCAACCTGCTGCCGCTGCGCCTGCGGCTCGCGCCCGCGCTGAGCTTCCGGGACCTGCTGGAGCACGTCCAGGACGTCGCCTTCGAGGCCTACGGCTACCTCGACCTGCCCTTCGACCAGATCGTCGACCGGCTCGGCGCCGCCCGCAGCGCCCAGCACCCGCCGCTGGTCCAGGTGGTGTTCGGCGCCCACGGCGAGGACCGCACCCCGCTGGCGCTCGGCCCGGCGGCCACCGCCCGCAGCCGGGTGCGCTCCAACGGCACCAGCAAGTTCGACCTCACCTGGTCCGTCTTCGACGGGGGAGACGGCGGAGAGCTGCGCGGCGAGGCCGAGTACCGCGGCGAGCTGTTCGACCCGCAGACCGTCCGCCGGCTGGCCGCCGAGTTCGACGCCCTGCTCGCCGCGGCCCTGGACGACCCCGACGCCACCGTGCTGCGGCTGACCACCCGCCCCGCCGAGGGGGCCGCGGCCACCGACACCCCCGGCCACTGCCTGCACCACCTGTTCGAACGGGCCGCCGACGCCCACCCCGACCGGCCCGCCGTCAGCGACCCCGACCGCACCCTGGGCTACGCCGAACTCGACCGCCGGGCCAACCGCCTCGCGCACGCCCTGCGCGCCCGGGGTGTCGGCCCCGGCGACCGCGTCGGCATGCTGCTGGACCGCACCGCCGACGTCCTGGTCACCGTCCTCGGCGTGCTCAAGACCGGCGCCGCCTACGTGCCCGTCGACCTGGCCGCCCCCGCCGACCGCACCGCGCTGGTCTTCGGCGACACCGGCGTCGCCCTGGTCGTCACCGACCGCCCGGACCTGGTGCCCGAAGGCCCCTGGCAGGCCTACGACCTGACCGCCGAGGCCGCCGACCTGGCCGCCCGCCCCGACACCCGCCCGCCGGCCGCCGGCCGCCCCGGCGACGT
>NZ_LFVW01000549.1:0-2714 GCF_001182915.1 Kitasatospora sp. MY 5-36 | reverse complement strand
CCGGCTCCACCGGCCGCCCCAAGGGCGTCGCCGTCGCCCACGAGCACGTCAGCCGGCTGATGGCGGACGGCGAGCGGCACTTCGGCTTCGGCCCCCAGGAGACCTGGACGCTCTTCCACAGCTACGCCTTCGACTGGACGGTCTGGGAGATGTGGGGCGCCCTGCTGCACGGCGCCCGCCTGGTCGTCGTCCCGTACGTGACCAGCCGCTCGCCGGAGGAGTTCGCCCAGCTGCTGGCGGAGGAGGAGGTCTCGTACCTCTGCCTGACCCCCTCGGCGCTGCGCCAGCTGGAGCCGGTGCTGCGGCGCAGCCCGCGCGCCCTGCCCGCACTGAAGTGGATCATGCTGGGCGGGGAGGCGCTGGACCCGGCCGTCGTCCAGCGCTGGTTCGAACTCGACCCGCCGCCCCCGGCCCGGCTGTGCAACCTGTACGGCATCACCGAGACCACCGTCCACGTCACCACCCACGACCTGGCCGGCAGCGCCGGCTTCGAGCGCAGCCTGATCGGCACGCCGATGCCGCACCTGAGCGCCCAGGTCCTGGACGACTGGCTGCGGCCGGTGCCGCCCGGCGCGGCCGGCGAGCTCTACATCGGCGGCGGCAGCCTCGCCCACGGCTACTGGGGCCGCCCCGGCCTCACCGCCGGGCGCTTCGTCGCCGACCCGTACGGCCCGCCCGGGGCCCGGCTCTACCGCACCGGCGACGTCGCCCGGCGGCTGCCCGGCGGCGGGCTGGAGTACATCGGGCGCGCCGACTTCCAGGTCAAGCTGCGCGGCTTCCGGATCGAGCTCGGCGAGATCGAGAACGCGCTCGCCGCCCACCCGGACGTGGACGCCTGCGTCGTCACCGTGCACGAGGACCGCCTCGCCGCGTACGTCACCGGACGCGAGCCCGCCGACGTCCGCGCCTTCCTCGGCCGCTCGCTGCCCCCGTACATGGTCCCGGCGAGCTTCACCGTGCTGGAGTCGCTGCCGCTGACCGTCAACGGCAAGGTGGACCGCGCCGCGCTGCCCGCCCCCGGCCAGCGGGCCACCGCCACCGGAGGCCGGCACGTCGAGCCGCGCACCCCGGAGGAGGAGGCCTTCGCCGCCGTCTGGACGGAGGTCCTCGGGGTGGACGGCATCGGCGTCCACGACGACTTCTTCCACCTCGGCGGCGACTCCATCCGGGCCGTCCAGCTGGCCGGCGCGCTGCACGAGCGCGGCTGGGGGCTGAGCCTGCGGGACGTCTTCAACGCCCCCACCGTCGCCGCCCTGCTGCCGCTCGCCGAGCCCGTCACCCAGGGCCCGGACGCCCACGAGCCCTTCGCCCTGGTCACCCCCGAGGACCGCGCCGACCTGCCGCCCGGCCTGGTCGACGCCTACCCGATGGTGTCCATGCAGCTCTCCATGGTCTTCCACATGGAGATCGCCGGCGGCACCGACAGCTACCACAACGTCAACTCCTACAAGATCTCCGGCGACCTCGACGAGCAGGCCTTCCGCCGCTCCGTCGCCGAGGCCATGGACCGCCACGCCGTGCTGCGCACCGGCCTGGACCTGTCCGGCTACGGCGAACCGCTGCAGCTCGTCCACGGCCGGCTGCCCGCCCCCGTCGAGTTCGCCGACCTGCGCGGCGCCGCCGAGGAGGACCAGGACACCGCGATCCGCGAGGTGTTCGACACCCACCGGTGGACACCCTTCGACCTCACCGCGCCGCCACTGTTCCGGATCACCGTGCAGCGCCTCGCCGAGGACGCCTACCAGCTCACCGTCTCCGAGCACCACGCGATCCTCGACGGCTGGAGCTTCACCTCGCTGCTCACCGAGATCCTGGAACGCCACACGGCCATCGCCGAGGACCCGCTCGGCGCGCCCGCCCCGCCGCCGCGCACCGCCTTCCGCGACTTCGTGGCCGTCGAACGGCAGGCCGCCGGGGACGAGCGCTCACTCGCCTACTGGCGCGAGCGGCTGGACGGCGTCAGCGGCCAGTCCTTCCCCGGCAGCGAGTCCGTGCACGAGGCGCCGCGCACCGTCGAACGGGTGCTGCCGGAGGCGCCCGGACAGTTGCGCGACGTCGCCGACGCGCTCGGCGTGCCGGTCAAGTCGGTGGCGCTCGCCGCCCACCTGCACGCCCTCGCCGCCGTCACCGGGCGTCGGCGCGTCACCACCGGCCTGGCCGTCAACGGCCGGCTGGAACGGCTCGGCGGCACCGAGGTGTACGGGCTGTTCCTCAACACCGTCCCGCTGAGCTGCGAACCCACCGACGACCTGCTCGCCCTGGTCCGCGAGGTCCACCGCGAGGAGCTGGACATGATGCCGCACCGCCGGGTGCCCTTCGCCCGCCTCGCCCGGCTGATGACCGACACCGCGCTGGACAGCCAGTTCGGCTACCTGCGCTTCCACGCCCTCGGCCGGCTCAGCTCGGCCCGCATCGTGGACGGCCGGATCGGCACCGAGCCGACCCTGCGCCACGAACCCAACAGCTTCGCCTTCGGCGCCTCGGTCATCCAGGACCCGGTCACGCAGCGGGTGCTGCTCGCCGTGGACCACCAGCGCTCGCTGGTCGCCGACCACACCGCCGAGCAGTTCATCGACACCTACGCCGCCGCCCTGCACACCATGGCCGCCGCCGCCCGAGAGTCCTGAGGAGCCGTCATGACCGATCTGCTGGACCGCCTGCGCGACACCGTCGCCGCCCACCCCGGGCGCACCGCCGTCCTGGCCGGCGCCGAC
>NZ_LFVW01000548.1:0-7862 GCF_001182915.1 Kitasatospora sp. MY 5-36 | reverse complement strand
CGACGCGGTGCGGGTCGAGCACACGGCGGGCGGGGCCGCCGAGCGGCTGCCGCTGGAGCGGGTCCGGGAGCGCGGCCGGGGTGCGGCGTGAGCGGCACCTTCGCCCTTGCCCTCGGCCCCGCCCGTTCGTCCGTCCTGCCCGCGCGCTTCGCCCAGGTCCCGGTCCTGGCCGCGGTCGCGCTGCTGCCCTGGCTGGCGGTCCTCGCCGTCTGCCACGAGACCCCGTGGGTCGTGCTCGACCTCACCGAGTTCGCCGCCCTGCTCTCGCTGGACGCGCTGCTGCGCCGCCGCAGCCCCGCCGCGCTGTGGGCGGGCGCGGCGGTGGCCCTGCTGCTCACCGGGGACGCGCTGGCCGACATCGCCTGCGCCGGGCCGGGCCACGCGGTGCTCGCCGCGCTGGTCATGGCCTCCTGCATAGAACTGCCGCTCGCCGTGGTGTGCCTGCGGCTCGGGCGGGACGCGGCGGTACGGGGCTGAGGCACGTCGACGCCGCCCGGCCGACACGAGCCCGAGGAACTCCCTAGGCCCCGGTGGGCAGGCGGTCCATCAGCGCGCGGGTCTCGTCGTCCAGCGGGGTGTACGTGATCATCCGTGTCCCCAGCTGCGGGCTGAGCCAGAAGTTGGTGTACTCGCAGCGCAGCAGCCCGACGTCCGGCACCTGGAAGCGCTTGATCCCGTTGCCCGGCCGCATCACGTCGTGCCGCTGCCAGACCTCCGCGAAGTCCGGAGAGGCCTTGAGCAGCCGGGCCAGCAGCGCCTTCCAGGCCGGCTCCGAGCTGTGGTCGGCCATCGCCGAACGGAACCGGGCCACCATGCCGAGGCGCTCGGTGCGGTAGTCGATCAGCACCTCGCGGAACTGCGAGGGCGTGAACGCCATCCACATCAGGTTCCGGTCCTCGGGAGCCATCCGGTCGAGGTCGCCGACGACCGCGGTGTACTGGGCGTTGTACGCCAGCACCTGGTAGCGGGAGTTGAGCACCACGGCGGGGTACGGCGCCAGCCGCTCCAGCAGCAGCCGCACGCTCGGGGTCACCGAGGGGCACTCCTTCACCGGCGCCGGGTCGTCCGTGCCGGCCAGGGTGAACAGGTGGGCGCGCTCGCTCGGGTCCAGCAGCAGCGCCCGGGCCACCGCGTCCAGCACCTGGGCCGACACCTGGATGTCCCGCGCCTGCTCCAGCCACGTGTACCAGGTCACCCCGACCGCGGCGAGCTGGGCGACCTCCTCCCGGCGCAGCCCCGGTGTCCGGCGGCGGCCGGTCATCGGCAGGCCCACCTGCTCGGGCCCGAGGCGCTCGCGACGGCTGCGCAGGAACGCGGCCAGCTCGTGCCGACGGGCGTCGCCGGGGGCGCTCCGGCGCTGTGCGGCGCTGTGCGCGGCGTCTTGCGCGGCGGGGGTCATCAGGCTCATGCTCCCCAGCATGCGCCAGCCGTAAGCCTGTTGCCAGGTACTTCTTATACCTGGATAACCACACTCTGGTACCAGGGTACGGCGCGGCGGATCGTAGGACCCGTGACCCAACCACTCACCGTCGCCCCCGCATCGAGCCGCGCCGCCACCACCCCGGGCACCGCGGCCGCCCGTACCTCCGGCACCGGGCCGGCCGGCTCCACCGGTCCTGCCGGTCCCGCCACCGGCTCCACCGGTCCCGCCGCCACCCTCGGCACCGCCGGACTGGTCACCGTCCTGCTCGGCGCCTTCCTGCCGATGCTCGACTTCTTCATCGTCAACGTCGCCCTGCCCACCATCGACCACGACCTGGCCGCCGGACCCGCCGTCCTGGAACTGGTCGCCGCCGGCTACGGCATCGCCTTCGCCGTCCTGCTCGTCCTCGGCGGACGCCTCGGCGACAGCTACGGCCGCCGCCGGCTCTTCGTCATCGGCGCCGTCGCCTTCGCCCTCACCTCGCTGGCCTGCGGCCTCGCCCCCGGCGCGTGGTCCCTGGTCGCCGCCCGGGCCGCCCAGGGCGCCTCGGCCGCGCTGCTGATCCCGCAGGTGCTCGGCACCATCACCGCCGCCACCGAGGGCGCCCGGCGCGGCCGCGCGCTCAGCGTCTACGGCGCCGTCGGCGGGATCTCGGTGGTGATCGGGCAGGTGCTCGGCGGGATGCTGGTCGCCGCCGACCTGTTCGGCACCGGCTGGCGCTCGGTGTTCCTGCTGAACGTGCCGTTCGCGCTGCTCGCCGTGGTGCTCGCGGTCCGCTACGTCCCGGAGAGCCGGTCCACCACGGCCGCCCGGGTCGACGTCCCCGGCACCGTCCTGCTCACCGCCACGCTGCTCTCCCTGCTCGTCCCGCTGATGGAGGGCCGGGCCGCCGGCTGGCCGCTCTGGTCCTGGGTGCTGCTGGCGCTGTTCCCCGTCTTCGCCGTCGCCTTCGGTGTCGTCGAGCGGCGCGCCGAGCGGCGCGGGGACACTCCGCTGGTGCCGCCGTCCCTGCTGCGCATCCCGGAGATGCGGCGCGGCCTCGGCATCGCGCTCCCCTACTTCGCGGGCTTCGGCGGCTTCATGTTCGTCATCGCGGTCGCCCTCCAGCAGGGCCTCAGGCTCGGCCCGGTCGCGGCCGGCTGGGCGCTCGTCCCGATGGCCGTCGGCTACTTCTCCGCCTCGCTCGCCGGCCCGCGGCTGATCGGCCGCTGGGGCAGCCGGGTGCTCAGCGCGGGCGCCGTCGTCCAGGCCACCGGCCTCGCCACCCTCGCCCTGACCGTCCTGGCCGACTGGTCGCACTTCTCCCCGCTGCGGATGGCCCCGGGCGTCGCCCTCGCCGGCATCGGGCAGGGCCTGATCGGCACCCCGCTGTTCCGGGTCGTCCTCGCCAAGGTGCCCGCCGCCCGGGCCGGCGTCGGCAGCGGCGTCCTCGCCACCGGCCAGCAGTCCAGCCTCGCGCTCGGCGTCGCCACCCTCGGCACCCTCTACCTCTCCCTCTCCCCCGTCCTCGGCATGGACCGCGCGCTCGCCCTCTGCCTGGGCATCCAGCTCCTCGGGTCCTTCACCATCCTGTACCTGACCACCCGCCTGCCCCGCTCCATCGGCTGAGCCGTGGCTCCGGGGGCCGGTTCACGGGTTCTGGGCTCCGGGCTCCGAGCTCCTGCGACGGCGGTGGACGGCCCCGCGACCGGTACGACCGGTCGCGGGGCCGTCGGCGTTCCCGGGGCCGGCCCTCAGCGCCGAAGTGCGTCGAGCCAGCGGCCGACCAGCGTGCGGACGGTGCCGGCGGCCTCGACCTGGGGGTTGTGGCCGACCCCGTCGAGGACGGCGGCGGCCATCCGGGGGTAGTGGTCGAGCAGGGCGAGCTGGTCGCGCCAGCCGACCAGGGCGTCCTGCCGGGTGGTGACCAGCAGGTGGCGGCCACGGTGCCGCGCGGCCCGGTGCTCGGGCCAGTGCGGCAGCAGGAAGTCGGCTTCGAGCTCGGCGGCGGCCGCCCGGTCGTGCGCCTCCCAGCCGGGCCGGACGTACCGCTGGAACAGCTCCCAACTCGGGCCGGTGTGGCGGGCCATGACGTACCGGAACAGGTCGCGGTCGGCCGCCGGGAGACGGGCGAGGAGGTCCTCGTCGCGTTCGACCACGGACTCCTCCGGCAGGTCGCGGTCGGCACCCCAGCGCACCACCGGCACCAGCAGCGCCGAGCCCAGCACCTGCTCGCCGAAGCGCGCGGTCACCGCCCGGGCCAGCTGGCCGCCGAAGGACTGCCCGACCACGGCGAAGGGCCGCCCGCCGACCTGGGCCTCGATCCACTCGGAGAGCACCTCGGCCAGGGCGGCCGCCGAGGTCGGGCCCGGCAGCCGGGGGCTGGCGCCGTGGCCGGGGAGGTCGAGGTAGAGGCGCCGCCAGCCGGGGCGGTCGGCGAAGGCGGGTTCGAGCGGGAGCAGGACGCGGTGGTCGACGGTGTAGCCGTGGATCAGGACGATCGGGGTGCCGTCGCCGAAGGCGGTGTGGTGGATCGCGGGGGCGGTCGTGTCGGTCATGACGGCAGCGTCCAACCCTGACACCCGTGGCAAGGTCAAGCCGTCGAGTTCGGGTGGTGGATCAGGAGAGGCCCTTGACCACGTCCAGGTACTCCCGGATGGCGTCCCGGTTGCGCGTCAGGCACAGGATCCGGCGGGTCATCCGGTCCGCCTCGGACTCCAGGGTGGCGAGCATCTCCGGTGTGGCGTCGGCGAAGTGGATCGTCCGCGGGGCGTCCAGGGTGTCCAGGCAGGGCAGGATCTGCTTGATGATCCGGGTCGGCAGCCCCGCGTCCAGCAGCCCGCGGATCTGCAGCACCCGGTCCACGAGGTACTCGTCGTACGCGCGGTAGCCGTTCGCCTCACGACGCGGTGTGATCAGCCCCTGCTGCTCGTAGTAGCGCAGCAGGCGCGGAGTGGTCTCCGCCCGCCGGGCGAGCTCGCCGATGCGCATGTGTGACCACCCTCACCCCGGGCCGGCGCCATCCCGGCTGGACCTTGACACGAATGTCAACGATAGACGATCGGGCCCATGTCCACTCCCGAACTCCGCACCCCCGCACAGCCGGTGGCCCCCGTACCGAGGCTGCCCTGGCCCGCACTGCTGGCCATGAGCACCGCCGGATTCGTCACGATCATGACCGAGGCCCTGCCCGCCGGAGTACTGCCCGCGATGAGCGCCGACCTCGGCGTCGGCCAGTCCGCCGCCGGGCAGTCCGTCACCCTCTACGCCGTCGGCTCCATCGCGGCCGCCATCCCGCTGACCGCCGCCACCGGCCGCCTGCCGCGCAAGCGCCTGCTACTGGTCGCCGTCGGCGGCTTCGCCGCGGCCAACGCCGTCACCGCCGTCTCACCCGACTACCCGCTCACCATGGCCGCCCGGTTCGCGGCCGGCCTGGTCGCGGGACTGCTCTGGGCACTGCTGGCCGGGTACGCCCGGGGCATCGTCGCGCCGGAACAGCGCGGACGGGCGATGGCCGTCGCCATGGCCGGCTCGACCGTCGCCCTGTCGGTGGGCGTGCCCGCCGGCACCCTGCTCGCCGGCCTGGTGGGCTGGCGGGTCACCTTCGGGCTGATGAGCGTGATCGCCGTGGCACTGGTCGGCTGGATGCTGCTCGCGCTCCCGCCACTGCCCGGCCGCGCCGACCAGGCCCGCGTCCCCGTCCGGCAGGTGCTGCGGACGCCGGGCGTGGCCACCGTCCTGGCCGTCACGGCGACCTTCGTGCTCGCCCACAACGTCCTCTACACGTACGTCGCCGCCCTGCTCGCGCCGCTGGGGCTCGACGGCCGGACGGACACCGTCCTGCTCGTCATCGGACTGTCCTCACTGGTGAGCATCCTCGGCACCGGCGCCCTCATCGACCGGTACCTGCGCCCCCTGACCATCGCCGCCTCCGTCCTCCTCGCGGCCGCGGCCCTGCTCCTCGCCGCCTCCCTGCTCGGCTCGACCGGCCGGCCCGCCTACGCCGCCGCCGCACTCTGGGGCCTCGGCTTCGGCGGCGCCGCCACCCTCCTCCAGACCGCCGTCGCCGACGCGGCCGGCCCGGCCGGGGACATCGCCCAGTCGCTGCTCGTCACCTGCTGGAACCTCGGCATCGCCATCGGCGGCCTGGCCGGCGGCCTCCTCCTCGACCACGCCGGGCCGGCCGCCCTGCCCTGGTCCGCCCTCGTCCTGCTGGCCGCCGCCCTCGCCACCACCATCGGCGGGCGCCAGCACGGGTTCCCGGGGCATGGCGGCACTCGTTCGTGTGAAGTCGACGCACATTCCTCGTAATCGCCGCACGCCTGGCTCTACCGTGAGTCGTATGACAGCCAGAGTCCCCATCCGACAGCTCCAGCAGCACGCCAGCGAGTTGATCGACCGGGTCGCGGCCGGCGAACGCGTGGAGATCACCCGCAACGGGCGGCTGATCGCCGTCCTCGCGCCGCCCGACCCGGAACAGCGGGTGCTGGAGGACCTCGTTCGAGACGGCACGATCGCCCCCGAGAACGCCGCCACCGCGCGTGGCCTGGCCGACTGGACGTTGCCCGAATCCGGCGCCGGGCTCGCGTCGGCCGCCGACGCCCTGCACGCCATGCGGGAGGAGGAAGGCCATTGATCTACCTCGACTCACGCGCGATCCTCAAACTTCTGGTACTTGAGGACGAATCCAGCGCGCTGCGCACGTTCCTCTCCTCGCACGGCTCCGAGGGCCACGCGACCAGCGCGCTGGCCCAGGTCGAGGTGCCGCGCGCGCTGATCCGGGTCGGTGCACCAAAGGAGTTGCTGGACGCGTCGGTGGACCTGCTCGACCGGCTTCTCCGCGTCCGGCTCTCCGATCCCGTCCTCAGGGCCGCCTGCCTGTTCCCCACCCGACGCCTCCGCACCCTCGACGCCATCCACCTCGCCACTGCCGAGCACCTCGAGCACGCGCTCACCGCCTTCGTCACCTACGACAAGCGCCTGGCCGACGCAGCCGAGGAGCGAGACCTGCCAGTGGTCGCGCCCGGACGGCCGACCGACTCCCGGTAAGCGGGCATCCGGGCGCCCTTGGCCACATCGGCGCCGGATGGTGGCACCGGCGGGCGATGACCGGCTCGCTGCCGCGCTTCCACGAAACCAGGCAGTGATACCTGTCGACGTCGTAGCCGCGGTCGGGGAACAACCGCCACGGCCGTTGGCGCGGCCGACCGGTCTTCCCGTGGATGCGCGGAATCGCGTGCGGCAGCGGCAGCGGCAGCAGCCGGGTGACGTCGTGGCGGTGGCCGGCGGTGTGCCCCGGCCGGCGGTGACCACGTGATGCTTCAAGCGGCCGGGCGCGGCCGCTCCCTGGCCTGGTGCCGGTCCCCGCGGTCGGCGCCGGCAGGTCATGCCCGAGCCGAAGCCGGGCTCCCGCGGCGGCCAATCCCCTTGGATCCCGGTATGCGACACGAACAGGCTCCCCTGCGGACAGCCCCGGTCGCCCAGCGGCCGACGGCCGGGCTTGCGAAGCCGGTGCGGCCGCACCGGTAGCAGCGGCTCGGCCCGGCCACGGCGGTCTCTGCCCCGCAGGGCTTCCGTCCCTACGCCCCCGTCGCCAGGGAGGCGACGAAGCGGTCCAGGCGGGAGGTGACCTGCCGCAGGACGTCGATCGAGCCCAGGGGGTCGTCCGGCAGCTCCAAGCCGTGGTCGGCGGCGGGTACTTCGAGGACCTCGTGTCCGGTCGATTCGGCGGTCCGGCGGTCCCACAGCTTGTCGGCGCCGCCGCCGACGAGGAGGGTCGGGGCTTCGGCGCGGGCGAGGGCGCGGGCGACCGGCTCGGAGGTCAGGACGGGGGTCAGCCAGGCTGCGACGAGGCCGCGGTCGGCGGCAACACCGCAGGCGAAGGAGGCCAGGGACTTGCCGACGAGCAGGCGGCAGGCGCCGCGCTCGGCGTCGACGGCCTCGGCGACCTGCCGCTCGACCCAGGCGGTCCGGTCCTCCGGCTCGAACGCCCGGAAATCGTCCGGGAGTTGCCACCACAGCTCCTGGACCGTCCAGCCGTGCCGGAGGAGCACCGAGCGGGCGAAGTGGAGGAGGGGCCTGGCGGGCGTGTACCCGACGCCCGGGACGACGAGCGCGACGCGGTCGGGGGCTCCGTCGAAGCGGGTGGGGACGGCGAGCGGGGAGGGATCCGGCATGGGCGCAGGGTACGTGGCCGATCGCTGTGACGTGATGTCAACCCTGACCATCGTCAGGGGCATTGCTTGACTTTCGGGTCGGGTGCCAAGGGGGTCTCGGCCTCTACCGTCCGGACCATGACGTACACGGACAGGAATTCGAGGCAGACCGGCGCCGCCAGGGCCACCGCCAGGCCCACGGCCAAACCCAGGGTGAGGCCCATGTCCCCCCTGGAAATCCTCGCCCTGCTGGCCGCCCTCGCGCTGGTGACGGCCCGCTGGCTGCCCCCCGCCGCCCGCCCGCG
>NZ_LFVW01000547.1:0-7920 GCF_001182915.1 Kitasatospora sp. MY 5-36 | reverse complement strand
CGCGGGCGTCGTCGCCGCGGGCGTGGCGGCGTCGGAGGGCGCGGCGCCCGAGGCGGCGGGGGCGGTGGGGGAGCCGGCCGCGGAGGTGGCCTTGCCCGAGTCCGATCCGGAGCTGGAGCAGGCAGCGAGGCTCACCGCGGCGAGTGCCGTGAGGGTGGCGGCGAGGAGACGAGTGCGCATGGCGCCCAGACTGTCATGTTCGCGCCGCAGAAGGGAAGGTCCCTTCAGTGGTCGGAAAGCACCTGGAACGCACCCGTGAGCGCACCCGGAAAGCCCAGGGGCGGTGCCTCCGGAACGGCGGACGGCGGCCCGGAGGAGCTTCCTCCGGGCCGCCGCGTTCACGCTCCACGGCCGCCGGGCCGGATCGCCGTCAGCCGAGGCCGTTGGACTTCAGCCAGTCCTTGGCGACCGCCGACGGGTCCTCCTTGTCCACCGACACGCGCTTCATCAGCGCCACCAGCCCGGCCGTGTCGAGCTTGGCCGACACCGCGTTGAGCGCCGCCGTCGCGGTCGCGTCCACGCCCGCCTTGTTGACCAGCGGGGTGACGTTCTGGGCGCCGAAGATGTTCTTCGGGTCGGCCAGCGGGACCAGCTTGTACTGGACGATCTTCGGGTCGGTGGTGAACACGTTGCCGACCTGGATGCTGCCGTCCTTGAGCGCGTTCGCGGTGGCGTCGCCGGTGGGCTTCCACTCCTTGAAGGTCAGCCCGTAGACGTCCTTGAGCTGCTGCTCGCGGCGGCTCTTGAACTCCGGCGGCCCGCCGATGGTGTACTCGCCGGCCTTGGCGGCGAGGTCGGCGATGCTCTTGAGGTTGTCCTTGTCGGCCGTCTCCTGGGTGACGCTGAGCGAGTCCTTGTCCTCGGCCGGGGAGGACTCGAGGATGCCCAGCGTGGCGGGCAGCGTCTTGGCGAGCTCCGCGTTCACGTCCTGGGTGGTGACGGCGGTGGACTTGGCGTCCAGGTGGGCGAGCAGCGAGCCGTTGTACTCCGGCAGGACGGTGAGGTTGCCGCTCTGCAACTGCCCGTAGAGCACTTCGCGGCTGCCGATGTTGAACTTCTCCTGGACCTTCACGCCCTTGGCCTTGAGCGCCTGCGAGTAGATCGACCCGAGCAGGACGTTCTCCGGGAAGTTGGCCGAGCCGACCACCACGGTCGAGCCGGACCCGCCCGCGCCGCCCGCGGCGGCCGAGGCGCTCGAACCCCCGTCGAGCGGGTTGCCGCCGGAGGAGCCGCAGGCGGTGGCGCCGAGGGTGAGCGCGGCGAGGGTGCCGAGGGCGGCGACGCGGCGGCTTCGGTTGATTGTCGACATGGTGACAGATGTCCTTCCGGAACGGGAGGGGAGGGGGAACGGAGTCAGCGGGGCCGCTGCTGGGCGCGCACCCCGGGCGGGAGCGCGAACCGGGCGAGCAGGGCGAAGAACAGCTGGGCGACGACCGCGAGCAGGACCACCAGCAGCGCGCCACCCACGGTCACGGCGTACTTGCGGGTCGCCAGCCCGTCGATGACGTAGCGGCCGAGGCCGCCCAGCCCGACGTAGGCGGCCACCGTGGCGGTCGCGATCACCTGCACGGTCGCGGTGCGGAAGCCCGCCAGCAGGGTCGGGGCGGCCGAGGGCAGGCAGACCTGCCACAGCACCTGGGGGTGGGTCAGCCCGATGCCGCGCGCCGCGTCCCGGACGTCCGGGTCGGTGCCGCGCACCCCCTCGACGGCGGCCACCAGCAGCGGCGGCGCGGCGAGCGCGACCAGCGGGACCAGTACGGCGGTGTCGCCGACCCCGGCGAGCAGCACCGCCAGCGTCACCAGGCCGAGGGTGGGCAGGGCGCGGGCGGCGCCCGCGAGCGCGGTCACCACGGTGACGCCGCGCCCGGTGTAGCCGATCAGCAGCCCGAGCGGGACGGCGAGCAGCGCCGCGAACAGCAGGGCCGCGCCGGAGAGCAGCAGGTGCTCGGAGACCCGGTGCACGATCGAGTCCGGCCCGCTGAGGTGGTCCGGGTCGGTGAAGAAGTCGCTCAGCCAGTTCAGCCAGTTCACGAGCCCGCTCCCTTCTCCCGGACGGCCCAGGGCGCGAGCAGCCGCCGGGCGGCCACCAGCACCAGGTCGACGGCCAGCGCGAGGACGGCGATCAGCACGATGCCGGCCAGGATCGGCGTCGGGAAGGTGCGCTGGAAGCCGTCGACGAACAGGTAGCCGAGCCCGCCGCGACCGACCAGCGCGCCGACGCTGGCCAGCGAGATGCTGGACACCGCCGCGACCCGCAGTCCGGCGATCAGGTACGGCACGGCGGCGGGCAGCTCGACCGAGGTCAGCCGGTGCCACGGCCCGTACCCCATCGCGGTGGCGGCCTGCCGGACGGAGTCCGGGACGGCGCGCAGCCCGTCCACGGTGGTCGGCAGCAGCACGGCGAGGGCGTAGAAGGTGAGCGGGATCATCACCGTCGCCTGGGTGGCGAGGCCGGTGTACGGGATCAGCACCACGAACACGGCCAGCGAGGGCAGCGCGTAGACGATGTTGAACACGGCGGAGAGCGGCTGGTACAGCCGGGGGTAGCGGGCGCAGGCCAGGCCGAGCGGGACGGCCAGGAGCAGGCCGATGAGCACGGGGACGAGGGCGATCACGGCATGGTCGGCGAGCAGGTGGCCCAGGTAGCCGAGGTGGTCGCCGATCCAGTACCAGCGGACGATCGGTTCATCGTCCACCGTCGGCTCCGTCCGTGCTGCCCGTTCCGTCCGGGCCGCCCGTGTCGTCCGGGTGGCCTCCGGTGGTGGCCGGGGGCTTGTCGGTGCGGACGGGCGCATCAGCGGCCGGCGAACCGGTGGCAGACGGACCAGTGGCAGACGGACCGGCGGCCGGCGAACCGGAGGCGTCGGGCCGCAGGGCGGCGAGGACGGCCTCGCGGCTCGCGGTGCCGGTGACCCGGCCCTCGGCGTCCAGCGCGACCGCGACCCCGGCGGGGGAGAGGACGGCGGCGTCCAGCGCCGTGCGCAGGGTGTCGGCGTCCGGGCGGAAGGCGGCCGCCGGGTGCAGCTCGGCGGTGACGGCGTCGCGGTCGATCCAGCCGATCGGGCGGCGCCCGTCGTCCAGGGCCAACTCCCAGCCGCCGTACCGGAGTCCGTCGCCCACCGGGCGGAGCCGGACGCCGCTCGCGGGGCGCAGGGCGAGGCCGCGCAGGCCCCGGTCGCGCCCGAGGAAGGCGGCCACGCCCTCGTCGGCGGGGGTGGTGAGCAGGGTGTGCGGGTCGGCCAGTTGGGCGATCCGGCCGTGTTCGCGCAGCACCACCACCTGGTCGCCGAGCCGGACGGCCTCCTCGATGTCGTGGGTGACGAACAGCACCGTCTTGTGCAGCTCGGACTGGAGCCGCAGCAGCTCCTCCTGGAGCCCGGCCCGCACCACCGGGTCGACCGCGCTGAACGGCTCGTCCATCAGCAGCACCGGCGGGTCGGCGGCCAGCGCGCGCGCCACGCCGACCCGCTGCTGCTGGCCGCCGGACAGCTGGAACGGGTACCGCTTGGCGGTCTCGGGCGCGAGCCCGACCAGTTCGAGCAGTTCGGCGGCGCGGGCGCGGGCCTTCTTCCGGTCCCAGCCGAGCAGGTAGGGGACGGTGGCGATGTTGTCGATCACCTTGCGGTGCGGGAAGAGCCCGGCCTGCTGGATCACGTACCCGATGCCGCGGCGCAGCTTGGCGGGTTCCAGCTCCGCGACGTCCGTGTCGTCCAGCAGGACCCGGCCCGAAGTGGGCTCGACCATCCGGTTGACCATGCGCAGCAGGGTGGTCTTCCCGCAGCCGGACGGTCCGACCAGGACGGTTATCCGACCGGTCGGGACCTCCAGGTCCAGTCCCTCGACGGCGATGGTGCCGTCGGGGTGGCGCATTCCCGCGCCCTCGAATCTGATCACGTGGAGTTTCCTCGTCAGGGCGCCCCGGAAAGGCGGCGCCTGGGTCGTTCGGTCGTTCGGTCAGGGTCGTTCGGTGGCGGCGGTTTCAAGCGCCCGGGCGTACTTCCGCCCGCGTGGTTGCCCGGCTTTGGACCAGCGGAAACTCTGATCACACTATGACCTGCATCATCTCCTGTCCCTGATTTACCGCCCCGGCACGCGGTGCGACCGCAGGCTCAGCCGCCCTGACGGGTCGGCAGGCCGGCGGCCGCCCAGCCGACGAAACCGCCGTCCAGGTCGGTCGCCCGGTGCAGTCCCAGCTCGCGCAGGGAGGCCGCGGCCAGGCTGGAGGCGTAGCCCTCGGAGCAGACCACGACCACCTCGACGTCGTAGCCCGAGGCCTCGGGAATCCGGTGACTGCCCGTCGGATCGAGCCGCCACTCCAGCACGTTGCGTTCGATGATCAGCGAGCCGGGGATCTCCCCCTCGGCCGCCCGCTGCGCCGCCGGGCGGATGTCCACCAGCAGCGCGCCGTCCAGCTGGGCCTGGTACGCCTCGCGGGCGCGCGGTCGGTGGACGCCCTCCCGGGCCCGCTCCACCAGGTCGTCGATCGTGGTCACCACTGTTCAGGTCCTTCCTCGGAGGTGCGGACGAGCCCGCCGGCCCGCAGGTCGTAGTGCGCCATCGAACTCAGCGGCGGCGAGTAGGCGTGCAGGGTGACGGCGGGGCCGACGGCGGTGTTGCGCACGTCGTGCACGTACTCGGGGCCGAAGGCGCGGGCGGTGCCGGCCGGGATCCGGCGGATCAGCAGGCCCTGCTCGGGCCCGCCGAGGGACAGCTCCTCCAACTCGCCGAGGGCGACGGCGAAGGCGCCGCGCGAGCCGCCGTGGTCGTGGAAGCCGGTGGACTGGCCGGGCAGCCAGCTGATCAGCCACACCTCGTGGTCGTCGTCCGCGGCCAGCCGCCGGTACCAGCGCTCCTCGGTGGAGAGACGGACGTGGTGGATCCACTCCTCGGGCCGCTCGGCCAGTTCGCGGACGATGGTCCGCAGGGTGCTGGGGGTGAGCGGCGCGGGGGTGTCCCCGGCGGGCGGCGTCGGTGGTGGCTCGGGGGTGCTCGTGGGGCTTGCGGTGGCGGGGCGGGTGTTGTCGGGGTTTACGGTCGGCTGGGTTCCGGGGCTGATGCTCGGGCTCGGGCTCAGAGTCATGAGGGCGTCCTCGGGTGCGGCGGGAACGTCGGTGGGAAGCGCCCGGTGTCCGGCGGCGGTGGAGGGCGCGGGCCGACGGGGCGGCCCGGCACGCAAGGGTGCGCCGGGGCTGGGCGGGGTCAGTACTGCGGGTGCGCGGCGCGGGCCCTGGCAGACGTCACAGAGCGGGACCGGCGGGGGAGAACAAGGTCAACAGGCACAGATGGAACTCGCCTGGCGTCGCAGATCGACGTGCAGGCGGCATACCAGAGTGGCGCCGGAGTCCATGCGCCGGATCTTTCCCGAGCGAAGCGGAGGAAGTCAAGCCGGGCCGACCGTCCGCCGCCGTCCGTTCCCGGCTACCGGCGGACCGGTCGGCTACCCGTCGCCCGCTCGCCGAGCCCCCTTCGAGCATCCGTCGGTCGCCTCCCGGCTACTCCTCGGCCGGGCGGCGCGGTGCCGGGGGAGCCGTGGCGGACGGTGCGGGGTCGGTGTCGCGCGTCGGCTGTGCGGGCACCGACCCGGTGGGGCCCGGGGCCGGTCCGGCCCGCGCCTGGTCGGCCCTCGCCTGGTCGGTCAGTGCCTGCTCGATCAGCGGCGCGGCCTGTTCTCCCAGGTGGCGGCCGAGCGTCTGGTAGGCGTCGAACTGCTGGTGGTCGAACCACTGGTCGCTGGTGCGGTCGTTCGGGAAGGCCCGGTTCGCCATCGCGTAGGCGTGCAGCTCGTACGGCATCCCGGGGGTCAGTACCGCCTGGAGGAGGATCAGCCGGCCGTGCCGGCCGGCCCCGGGCCCCTCGTCCAGATCCGGGTAGCGGATGTCCCCGGTGACCACCGCCCGGGCCGAGAGCCGGGCGGAGAGCTGCGCCGCGAGCCCGCGCAGCGGCGGTCGGCGGCCCGCGCGGCCCTGCACGCCGTCGTCCGCGCGGCCGTCCGAGCGGCCGTCCGCGTCGTCACCCTCGGCGGGCCGGTCGGCGGCGGTGCCCGGGATCAGCAGCTCGGGCTCGTGCAGGGTGATGGCGACGCCCAGCTCCTCGCGGGCCAGGGTGATCGCGGCGGCCAGGTTGGTGGCGTACCCCGCGTCGCCGCTGGCGTCGATGCAGACCACCGTCCGTACCCGGTGCCGCAGCAGCTCGACCAGCCCGAGGTTCTCGTAGTGGCCGCCGTCGGTGGTGAGCAGGAAGCGGTCGTCGGGCGGGAACCGCCCGATCAGCTCCCGCAGTTGGTACGGGAGGCGGCGGACGGCGGGCTGCGCGGGGCGGCGCCAGTCCGGCGGACCGGACCAGTCGGGGCCGAGCACCGCCGGGTTGGGCAGCCACGTCCCGAGGCGGGCGTTGGTCACCGCGAACAGCCGCTGGTAGACGCGGGATTCCCGCCCCATCGCGGAGGAGAAGGCCGCGCCGGAGACGGCCATCGCCGACTGTACGGTGAGGTCCCGGGCGATGTGCGCACTGGTGCGCCGCTCCAGCAGGTCGGTGCGCGCGTACCCGATGTCCGGGCCGCCCACGTAGTCGTAGGAGAGCGAGAAGGAGGCCGCCGGACGGCCCGGTGGCGTACGGGAGTTGCCCGACAGGTTGGCCGCCGCCGAGAAGATCACCTGGGGGAAGTCGGGGTGCCGGGCGCCGTAGTGGCTCAGCCACGTCTGCTCCCGGAAGAAGTGGTACGGGCGGGCCACCGACCGGCCGCCCTCGGTGGCCCGCCGGACCGCGAACGCCGAGGCCAGCCGCAGCCGGTAGAACGGGTGCAGGCTCACCCAGGTCTGGTCGAGGTTCAGCCCGACCGCGCCGAGCACCAGGGGCAGCAGCACCTGGACGGCCGTCGGCCAGGCGTAGCCGGTGGCGACCGCCCAGCCGAGGGCCAGCAGCGCACCCGCCGTCAGCGCCAGGAGGGCGGAGCAGACCACGAGGGTCTGCGGGAGGCTGGCGCCGCTGACACGGGGCCGGCCCGCCGCGCCCGGCGTGGTGGCACCCCGACCGGGCGTCCGGCGGTCGCGCCAGAGTATGCCGAGCAGCAGCGCCAGGTAGCTGAGCGCCACGGTCAGGCCGAGCCCCGCGCCGGTGAGCTGCGGCCCCGCCGCCAGCGCCTGCTGGAGCCGCACCGCGCCCCAGGCCAGCCCCGGTACCACCAGCACCCCGACGGCCAGCAGGGCGGCCAGGGCGAGCAGGCCGAGATTGGCCCTGCGCAGCGCCCGTGGCAGCAGCGCCTGCCAGCCGAGCGAGGGGAAGGCCAGCAGCCAGAGCAGCCAGCACCCGGTGGCCGAGGCCAGCAGGAGGCCGAAGGCGGCGAGCGCCGGTGCCCGGAGCTCCAACGGCCCCGGTACGGCGCCGGCGTGGCGCAGCCCGGCCGCCGCCAGGTGGCTCAGGTCGGTGAGCGGCACGGCCCGGTAGAAGCGGCTGAGCCCGAGGCCGAGCGTCAGGACGGCGGCCAGCAGCAGGGTGAGGGCGGACAGCACCCCGCGCAGCAGCGTCCCGAGGGCGACCAGCCATTCGCCCGCGCCGTCGGCGATGTACTTGCCGTGCCGGCGGAGGTGGTCCTCCTCGGGGGACCCGGGCTCCATCACGGTGTCGGCCGTCAGGCCCGAGACGGCGCGCACCGGGCTGCCGGGCGCGGAGTCGCTGAGCGCGAGCTGGAGCGCGCCGACGGTGTAGCCGCCGCCCGAGACGGAGACCAGGTAGCGGGCCCGTTTCAGCCACGGCCGCAGCGACTGGAGCGCGCCGAGGGTGACGCAGGCGGAGCGGATGCCGCCGCCGGAGGCGCAGAAGCCGAGTTCGGCGGGTTCGCGGCCGGGCGGCACCCGGGCGGCGTCGCGCCAGTGGGCGTGCCGGACGGGCGTGTCCGGGGCGTCCGGCGCTTCGGCGGCGGGT
>NZ_LFVW01000546.1:0-7945 GCF_001182915.1 Kitasatospora sp. MY 5-36 | reverse complement strand
CGGGCTGCTCGCCGGGGTGGCCGAGGAGGCGCTGGCCGAGGAGCTCGGCGGGCCGGGCGGGCGGCGCCGGTACGAGGTGCGGGCCACCCTGGTCGGCCCGGTGGCGGAGCGTTGGCCGCTGGACGGCGGCCCGGCGGGCGACTGCTGGGCGCTCGGGGTGCTGGTGCACCGGCTGGTCACCGGCCGTTCGCCGTACCCGGAGCGGGACGTGCCGGAGCTGGTGACGGCCGTACGGGACGGGCGGCGGGAGCCCTCGGTGGTGTGCGGGCCGCTCGCGCCGCTGGTGGAGCGGCTGCTGCAGCCCGATCCGGTGCTGCGGCCGACGGCGGAGGCGGTGCGCGAGGAGCTGGCGGGGCTGCTGGCGGGGGCGCCGGAGCCGGTCGACGGGGAGGCGGAGGAGCGGAGCCGGGCCGCAGGTGGGCCGGTGCCGGAGACGCCGGCGGTGCCGCGCGGGCGCGGTGGGAGGGCCGTCGGCTCCAGGGCCGGGAGGAGTGCCCGAAAGGGCCGGAACGGTGGGGACTTGGGGGCAGGGAGCGGGGCGAAGCCGCCCCGGATACCCCCCTCCCTGTGGGGCCCGCTGCTGGTGGGCGGAGTGTTCGTGCTGCTGGTGCTGGGAATCGTCGCGGTGGTGCTGTTCGCAGGCTGACGGCCCGCCCGGATTCCGTTCCACCGGTCCGGGGGGTGGGCGTGATTACCGGGGGCGGCAAGGTGCGCCTAATGTGTGCGTGGGATTTGTTCGAACAGTGGTCTGCACCAGGCCCTCCGTCGCGGTGACGGCAGGCGGAATGTGTGGGGGAGCGGGCGCAGATGGGCGTGCAGGACCGGCCGGAGGCGGCCGAGGCGGAGCGTTTGCTGGCCGGGCGGTACGAGCTCGGCGAGCGGCTCGGCCGGGGCGGCATGGGCACCGTCTGGCGGGCCTGGGACCGGATGCTCGACCGGGAGGTCGCGGTCAAGGAGCTGACCGTCAACCACCTGCCCGAGGAGGACCTGCAGATCCTGCACACCCGGATGAAGCGCGAGGCCAGCGCGGCCGCGCGGATCAAGCACCCCGGTGTGATCACCGTGCACGACGTGCTGGAGCAGGACGGCCGGCCGTGGATCGTGATGGAGCTGGTCGACGGCCGCTCGCTGGCCGACGTGATCAGCCAGGACGGCACCCTGCAGCCGCGCGCCGCCGCCGAGGTCGGCAGCCAGGTGCTGGCCGCGTTGCACCGCGGCCACCAGCTGGGCGTGCTGCACCGGGACGTGAAGCCGGCCAACGTGCTGCTGGAGCGCGGCACCGGGCGGGTGGTGCTGCTGGACTTCGGCATCGCGAAGTACGAGGGCTCGACCGAGCTGACCCGGCCGGGCGACCTGGTCGGCTCGCCGGACTACCTGGCGCCGGAGCGCGCCCAGGGCGAGCGGCCCGGTCCCGCCTCCGACCTGTGGGGCCTCGGGGCGACGTTGTACGCGGCGGTCGAGGGCCAGTCGCCGTTCCGGCGGGACTCGCCGATCACCACGCTCGCCGCGGTGGTCGACGAGCCGCTGCCGGAGTCGCGGCGGGCCGGGCCGCTGGGGCCGGTGCTGGCCGCGCTGATGGCGAAGGACCCGGCCGAGCGGCCCACCGCGGACGAGGCGGCCGCGATGCTGGCCGAGGTGCGGGCCGGGCACACGATGGGCCTGAAGTCGGTTCCGTCGGTGCGTACGCCCACCCGGTCGGTGCCGGTGGTGGACCGCACCGAGGGCCCGGTGGCCGTGGCGGAGCCGGCCGAGGGCTCCGAGGAGCCGACCGAGCCGAAGGCCTCCGGGGCCGCCGTCCCCGCTGTCCCTGCTGTGCCCGCCGTCCCTGCGGTCGCCGCTGTTCCTGCCGCGCCCGTCCTCGCCGAACCGGACACCGCCGGGGGCGCGCAGGACGCTGCCCGGGCGCACACCGGTCCCGTCGCGCCGGTGCCGCACTCCATTGCGCCGGAGCGGGGACCGGCCAAGCGCCGCAACCTGCTGAAGATCGTCGGCATAGCGGTGGCCGTCGGCCTGCTGGCCGCCGCGGGCACCTTCCTGGTCACCCGGCACGTGGTCGGCGGCGACACCCCCGACGACCCGACGCCGACCGCCGCCGAGTCCACCGGACCGGAGCCCACCAGCGACGCCACCCCCGCGGCGGCGCCGCCCAGCGGCTACCACTGGGTCGACGACCCGGCCGGCTTCCGCTTCCCGCTGCCGAACGGCACCCCGTCCTGGCAGCGGATCAGCGCCGGGGACAACCAGATCTACTACAGCCCCGACGGCAAGGTGCACTACCTCCAGTTCGCCGTCACGGTCGGCCAGTCGGTCAAGCCGCTGGAGCACATGCGGCAGATGGAGGCCACCGTCGCCAAGTCGCTCAAGGACTACAAGCAGCACCGGATGGCCGGCACGGCGGTGAAGGGCCAGGAGGCGGCGGTCTGGGAGTTCAGCTACCTGGCCAAGGAGGGCGGCCGTCGGCGCGCGATCGAGACCGAGTTCATCAGCCAGGACGGCACCAGCTACGCGATCTACTCGTCCAGCCCGGACCGGGGCAACGAGTGGAACGAGGCCGAGCAGCGCTTCTACGCGGTGCTCAACAACTTCGCCCCGAGCCGCTGACCGGGTCGGGCGGGGGCGCCCGCTTTCGCCCGACTGCGGCAGATTCTTGTTACCGACGGGTACCGGACCGGCCGCCGAACGCCTAGGCTGCGCCGTATGTCGGACCTCACAGCAGACGCAGTGGCCACCGAACCCTCCGGCGCCGGCAACCCGGCGGCCCCCGGCGGCGGCCGGACCGTCGCCGCGGCCGTCCCGCCGTCCCTGGTCGCCAGGCTGGCCACCGGCGTCACCGCCACCGGTGAACCCGACCTGGTGGAGACCGTCGCCCCGCTGACCGGCGAACGGCTGGCCAGCCTGCCGCAGTCCACCCCGGCCGACGTCGAGGTCGCCTTCCAGCTGGCCCGCCGCGCCCAGGGGGCCTGGGCCGCGCTGCCGGTGCGCCGCCGCGCCGCCGTCCTGCTGCGCTTCCACGACCTGCTGCTCAAGCGGCAGGACGAGGTGCTGGACCTCGTCCAGGCGGAGACCGGCAAGGCCCGGCTGCACGCCTTCGAGGAGGTGCTGGCCGTCGCCATGGCCGCCCGGCACTACGGGCGGGCCGCGCACGGGTACCTCAAGGACAAGCGGCACGGCGGCGCGCTGCCGGTGCTCACCCACGCCGTCGAGGCCCGCCGCCCCAAGGGCGTGGTCGGCCACATCTCGCCGTGGAACTACCCGCTGGAGCTGTCCGTCGGCGACGCCCTGCCGGCCTTCGTGGCCGGCAACGCGGTGGTCAACAAGCCCGACACCCAGACCGCGCTGACCGCGCTGTGGGCCCGCGAGCTGCTGATCGAGGCCGGACTGCCCGCCGACCTGTGGCAGATCGTGATCGGCGACGGCCCGGTGATCGGCCCCGCCGTGGTGGAGCACGCCGACTACGTCTCGTTCACCGGCTCCACCCGCACCGGCCGCGACGTCGCCCAGCGCGCCGCCGCCCGGCTGGTCGGCGCCTCGCTCGAACTCGGCGGCAAGAACGCCATGCTGGTGCTCGCCGACGCCGACCTCGACGCGGCCGCCGCGGGCGCCGTACGGGCCTGCTTCTCCTCCGCCGGACAGCTCTGCATCTCGATCGAGCGGCTGCTGGTGCACCGCTCGGTCGCCGACGAGTTCCTGGAGCGCTTCGCCGCCCGCACCCGGGCGCTGCGCCTCGGCGGCGGCCTCGCGTACGGCGCGGACATGGGCTCGCTGGTCTCCGCCCGCCAGCTGGAGACCACCGGCCGGCACGTGGAGGAGGCGGTCAAGGCGGGCGCCACCGTGGTGGCCGGCGGGCGCGCCCGGCCGGACCTCGGCCCGCTCTTCTACGAGCCGACCATCCTCGACGGCGTCACCCCGGAGATGGCGGTCTGCGCCGAGGAGACCTTCGGCCCGGTCGTCTCCCTCTACCGCTTCGACACCGAGGAGGAGGCGGTGGCCGCCGCCAACTCCACGCCGTACGGCCTGAACTCCAGCGTCTGGACCAGGGACCTGCGGCGCGGCCGGGCGGTCGCGGCCCGGCTGCGCACCGGCACGGTCAACGTCAACGAGGCGTACGCCGCCGCGTACGGCTCGGTCGGCTCGCCGATGGGCGGCATGGGCGACTCCGGGCTGGGCCGCCGGCACGGCGCGGAGGGCATCCTGCGCTTCACCGAGGCGCAGACCGTCGCGACCCAGCGGCTGATGCCGATCGCGCCCTCGTTCGGCCTGGACGACAAGCAGTTCGCCGCCCTGATGACCGGCGGGCTGCGGGTGCTCAAGGCGCTGCGCTTCAAGTAGGCCCCCGCAGACAGGTCCAGGGCCCCGCACCTGCGGCGGGGCCCGGTTCGCGGTACCCACAGGCAGGTTCACCCGGTGAAGGAGCGGTGGCAGATGGTGCAGTCCGGCGGTGCGGCGGAGTTCGACTACGACGTGGTGGTGGTCGGGTCCGGCTTCGGCGGTTCGGTCGCGGCCCTGCGGCTGACCGAGAAGGGCTACCGGGTCGCCGTCCTGGAGGCCGGCCGGCGCTTCGACCGGGACGAACTGCCCAGGAACTCCTGGGACCTGCCGAACTACCTGTGGGCGCCGGCGCTCGGGCTGTACGGCATCCAGCGGATCCACCTGCTGGCCAACGTGCTGATCCTGGCCGGCGCCGGGGTCGGCGGCGGCTCGCTGAACTACGCCAACACCCTGTACGTGCCGCCGAAGGCCTTCTTCGAGGACCGCCAGTGGCGCCACATCACCGACTGGCAACAGGAGTTGGCGCCGTTCTACGACCAGGCGCAGCGGATGCTCGGGGTCCGGCTCAACCCGACCCTCACCCCCTCCGACGTCCACCTCAAGGCGGCCGCCGAGCGGATGGGCGTCGGCGACACCTTCCACATGGCGCCGGTCGGGGTCTTCTTCGGCGACGGCGAGGACACCGACGGCACCGCCAAGGCGGCCCCCGGGAGCGAGGTCGCCGACCCGTACTTCGGCGGCGCCGGCCCGGCCCGCAAGGCCTGCGTGGAGTGCGGCGAGTGCATGACCGGCTGCCGGCACGGCGCCAAGAACATGCTCACCGAGAACTACCTGTACCTGGCCGAGCGGGGCGGGGCGGAGATCCACCCGCTCACCACGGTGGCCCGGATCCGGGAGATCGAAGGGGCCGACGGGAGCGGCGGCTACGCGGTGGACGTGCGCCGCACCGACGCGCGGTCGAGGACCGACCGGGTGAAGGCGGGCGCGCGGACCGTCACCGCGGCCCGGGTGGTCGTCGCGGCCGGCACCTACGGCACCCAGTCGCTGCTGCACCGGATGCGGGACGGCGGCCACCTGCCCCGGATCTCGGCGCGGCTGGGCGAGCTGACCCGCACCAACTCGGAGGCCCTGGTGGGCGCGCAGACCACCGACCGGCGCTACGGCGGCAAGGCGGACTTCACCAAGGGCGTGGCGATCACCTCCTCGATCCACCCGGACGCCAACACCCACATCGAGCCGGTCCGCTACGGCAAGGGCTCCAACGCGATGGGCGCGCTGTCCATCGCCCAGGTCAGGGGCGGTGGGGCGGTCCCGCGCTGGCTGCGCTACCTGGGCAACACGGCGCTCCACCCGGTGACCTTCGCCCGCTCGATGAACCAGCGCCGCTGGTCGGAGAAGACGATCATCGGCCTGGTGATGCAGTCGCTGGACAACTCGATCACCGTCTCGCTGAAGAAGGGCCCGCTCGGCAAGGCCCGGCTCACCTCCGGCCAGGGCCACGGCGAACCCAACCCGACCTGGATCCCGGCGGCGGAACAGGGCGCCCAGGCGCTGGCCGACGAGATCAACGGCTTCCCGGGCAGCACCGTCGGCGAGATCTTCGACATCCCGATGACGGCGCACTTCCTCGGCGGCTGCCCGATCGGCGACGCCCCCGAGACCGGCGTGGTGGACCCGTACCACCGGCTGTACGGCTACCCCGGGATCAGCGTGGTGGACGGTTCGGCCGTCTCCGCCAACCTGGGCGTCAACCCCTCGCTCACCATCACCGCCCAGGCCGAGCGCGCCATGTCGATGTGGCCGAACAAGGGCGAGGCGGACCAGCGCCCGGCCCAGGGCGCGGAGTACCTGCGGGTGGCGGCGGTGGCGCCGGCCCGGCCGGCCGTGCCCGAGGGCGCGTTCGGCGCGCTGCGGCTGCCGCTGCTGCCCGTCCCGGAGGTCCCGAAGAAGCGCGGCTGAAACCGGCCCGACGGGCCAATCCGCCTGCCCCGGTTCCCGGTTGACATCCGTTCGGGTCCGATGGGATAAACGGGCTCCCTGGAGCGGCCAGGGACTCGTCGAGCGGGGGGAACGCGGGCCATGGCCAACTGCACATCGTGCGGGGCGACTTCGGAGGAGGGGGCGCCCGCCTGCGGGTCGTGCGGTCGGCCGTTCGCGCCCCCTGCCCCGGCGGCCGCCGCCCCACCCGCCGCCCCGCCCGTCCCACCGCCTCCGCCGGGTGCGGCTCCGCCCGTCCCGCCGCCGTACGGACCGCAGCCGGGGTACGGACCCCAGCCGGGGTACGGGCCGGTGGCCGCGGTCCCGCCCGCCCTGGGCAGCTGGGGTGCCGGGCAGGAGTACGACAAGCAGCCCGCCTTCCAGCGCCTGCTGACCGCCGCGGACTGGCGCCCGGCCGTCAAGGTCGCCGTCGCGCCGACCCTCGTCCTGCTGGCCGCCGCGCTGATCGCGGCGATCCCGAGCGACTACCAGTACGAGTACCGGTTCCAGTCGGCCGGCTTCGGCGAGCGCTTCGGCTCGGCGGTGTCGATGGCCCTGAACGCCCTCGGCGCACCGTTCCGGCTCGGCTACCAGAGCCCGCTGGGCCACGACCGGACCGACCGGCTGGAGATCGCCCTCCGGGTGCTGCCGATGACCGTCACCGTCCTGTGGTGCCTGGCGCTCTGGCTCGGCCTGCGGGCCGGGCTGCGCCGGCGCAAGGCCGTGGTGGGCCAGCTCACCCGGGGCCAGGCCGCCGCCGAGGCACTGCGCACCGCCCTGGTCCTCGCGGCGGTGAGCGGACTGCTCGGGCTGCTCGGCGGCACCGAATGGAACCCCTCGGGCCGCGCCGCGAAACCCGACTACTTCGGCGACTTCGGCTCCGGCGCCCAGAAGTCCGGTCAACCGCTGATCACGGCGGGCTCCGGCTGGCTGGAGGCGGTCGCCTGGACCGCGGTGCTGGCCGGCCTGCTGGCCTTCCTCGTCCACGGCACCGACGCGCTGCGCTGGGCCGCCTGGCGCAGCCGCGCGGTGCGCGGCTGGGCGGTGTCCGCGCTGGCCGCCGGCCAGGCGCTGGCGGTCACGGTCGGGCTGTCCTCGGTGACGGCCTTCGTCCTGGTCGCGGCCACCAGCGAGAGCGGGGCGCAGACCGGGATCTCGCTGGCCTTCCTGCCCAACCTCGGCCTCAACCTGCTCGGCTTCGGCTCGGGGGCGACCTTCCGGGCGCACTCCGGCCTGTCCGGCAGCGACGGCTCCCGCGGCGACTCCTCCTGGGGCGACCGCAGCAGCGAGACCGACTTCTCCTTCTTCGACCTGCACGACCTGACCGGCGACTGGCGCTGGGCCGGGCTGCTCGCGCTCGTCTCGGCGGCCCTGCTCGGCCGGGTGGCGTTCCGGCGGGGGCTGGACGCGGCCGACCGGCTGCGCCTGGCCGCCGTGCACGCCGGGGCGCTCACCCTGCTGATGACGGTCTCCGGCGTGCTGATGACGCGGACCACGTCCAGCTCGGGCTGGATCGGCTCGGCGCGGATGGAGATCTCCCAGGAGGAGTCGGGCGGGCTGGCCTTCGTGAGCGTGCTGGTGGCCAACGCGGTCTGGGCGCTGGCCGGCGCGCTGCTGGTGCCGCCGCTGCTGGCGGCCTTCCGCGGCCGGGGCGCGGGTGCGCCGCAGGGCGCCGTGCCGTACGCCGAGTCCCCGTTCG
>NZ_LFVW01000545.1:0-7950 GCF_001182915.1 Kitasatospora sp. MY 5-36 | reverse complement strand
GGCGGCGGGGGCGCGTTGTACTGGCCGGCGCCGGGCTGCTGCCACGGTGCGCCGGGGGCCGGGGCGGCCGGCGCACGGTCGTAGCCGGGCTGCGGCGGCGCGTACTGCTGCTGCTGCGGGGGCTCCTCGGCGGCGAGGGTGCGGCTGCGCACCCGGTACAGCCCGGTGTCCAGGTCGTCGGCCTTCTCCAGGTTCACCTGGAGCGGGCCCATGAAGGTGTACCGCTGGGCCTCCGCGTACTCGCGGACCATGCCGGCCAGTTCGGTGCCGAGCTGCCCGGAGTAGGGGCTCAGCCGCTCGTGGTCGTGCGGGCTCAGTTCGACGATGAAGTCGTTCGGCACGACGGTGCGGTCGCGGTTCCAGATGCTCGCGTTGTTGTCGCACTCGCGCTGCAGCGCTCCGGCGATCTCCACGGGCTGGACCTCGGACTTGAACACCTTGGCGAAGGTGCCGTTGACGAGACCCTCGAGCCGCTGCTCGAACTTCTTCAGCACTCCCATGGGGCACCCCCTTCCAGGGTTCGTTCGCCTGCCTGCCGGCCGGATCCCGCCCGGGACCCGGTCGCGCCTCCTACTTGCGGTACTTCCGTACTGATCGTATCCACGCCGGGCCCTTCCGTACGGTTCCCGGACCGTGTGGTGCCCGGGGGTGGGCTCGGACACACAGGGTGACGCATGTCGGGTACGGCACGCCAGGTGTGCCCGTCGGAGCACCCTTCCGGCAGTCGCACGGGCGTGCGTCGGGCATCGGTTCGGGTGCCGTGGGCCTCCCCGGACAACGGATTCGGAGCAGCCCCCCAGGTCGTGCTAATGTTTTCCACGTCGGAAGGGCCGCCCGAAAGGGAGGCCGGTCCAGGAAGCGCGAAGTACCGATGGTACCGAGTGGTTCGGAAGACCGGTCGGCAACGAGGACAACACCCATGCGCGGGTGGCGGAATAGGCAGACGCGCTGGATTCAGGTTCCAGTGCCCGAAAGGGCGTGGGGGTTCAACTCCCCCCTCGCGCACAGCGAAGCCCCGCAGATCTACGGATCTGCGGGGCTTTTTTGTCGTCCGCTCCCCGGTGGCGTGGATTTCGGGGGCGGGCGGGATCAGCCGCGGCTGGCCGGGAGTTCGGCGCGGACCTCGAAGCCGCCGTCCTGGGTCGGCCCCGCGGTGAGGGTGCCGCCCAGCAGCTGGGCGCGCTCGCGCAGGCCGACCAGGCCGTGGCCGCCGCCCGGCAGGGTCTCGGCCGGACGCACCGGCGGGGCCTCGTTGCGGACCTCGACCCGCAGCCGGCGGCCCTTCGCCCGGACCCGTACGTGCACCGCCGCCTCCGGGGCGTACTTGGTGATGTTGGTGAGCGCCTCCTGGACGGTGCGGTAGGCGGCCCGCTCGACCGCCTCCGGCCACGGGCGGTCGCCGGGGACCAGCTCGGTGTCCGCGGCCAGGCCGCTCTGCTCGATCAGCCGGGGCAGGTCGGCCAGCCGGGGCTGCGGGGCGAGCGGGGCGTCCGGCAGCCCGCCGGTGCCGCGCAGCACCCCGACCATCTGCCGCAGCTCGTCCAGGGTCCGTACGGACAGTTCGCGGATGGTGCGGGCGGCGGTCACCGCGGCCGGGTCGGGGCTGCTCACCTGGAGCGCGCCCGCCTGGATGCTGATCAGGCTGACCTGGTGCGAGACCACGTCGTGCATCTCCCGGGCCAGCCGGCCGCGCTCGCTGATCAGCACCCGCTCGGCCAGCAGCCGGCTCTCCCGCTCCTGGCCGCGGGTCAGCTCGTCCAGCCGGGCGGCCAGCTCCCGCCGGGTGCGGGCGAGCAGACCGGTGGCGGCCGGGCCGGCCGCCAGCATCACGGCCTGGATGGCGTCCAGCGCGGTGGCGCGGCTGAGGTCGAGGACGTCCTGGGGCAGCGGCCAGTGGAAGAACTCGACCAGCGCGAACAGGACGCCGCAGGGGATCACGACCCGGGGGCGGGGGCGCTCGGCGGCCACCGAGTAGACGGCCGTGATCGGGGCCAGCCAGATCTCGTCCACCCAGCTGCCCGGCATGGTGAGGAGCAGTGCCACCACCGGGAAGCGGCGGCGCCAGAACAGGGCGACGGCGGCCAGCGTGGACAGTGCCACCTGCCACCAGGCGGCCTCCCGGGCCACCAGGGCGGCGTCCAGCAGGCCGTACAGGACGGGCAGCAGCAGCATCAGCCAGGGGGCGGTGCACCAGGCCGGCAGCCGTCGGGACGGCAGTTGGTCGGCGGTCGTCATGCCCCGTCGCCGGGCTTGGGCCGGACCAGACCGGCCCGGTGGGCCAGGACGGCGGCCTGGACCCGGTTGGCGGCGCCGAGCTTGCCGAGGATCGCGCTGATGTGGTCCTTGACCGTGCCGGTGCCGAGGAACAGCCGGTCGGCGATCTCGGCGTTGGACAGGCCCTCGCCGAGCAGCGACAGCACGTCCAGCTCGCGGCCGGTGAGGGTGCGGGCGAGCGCGGTGGCCTCGGCGTCCGGGCCGCCGCCGTCCACGTAGCCGCCGATCACGGTGCGGGTGACGGTCGGGGAGAGGATGTTGCCGCCGGCCGCGAGCACCCGGACGGCGTGCACCAGCTGGTCGGGGGCGGTGTCCTTGAGCAGGAAGCCGGCCGCGCCGGCCCGCAGCGCGGTGCCGATGTACTCGTCGGTGTCGAAGGTGGTGAGCATCGCCACGGCGGGCGGGTCGGGCAGGGCGCGCAGGCGGCGCAGCACCGAGATGCCGTCGAGGTCGGGCATCCGGATGTCGAGCAGCACCACGTGCGGGCGCAGCCGCTGGACGTGCTCCTCGGCCTGCCCGCCGGAGCAGTCGCCGACCACCTCCAGGTCGGCGGCGGAGCCGACGATCAGCCCCAGGCCGGAGCGGACCAGGATCTCGTCGTCGACGATCAGCACGCGGGTGGTGGTGATGGTGCCTCCTCGGTTCGGGCGGCCGGGTCGGGGCGGTCCGCGTGGGTCGTTTCGAGGGTAGGGGTAGGCGGGGCGGGGTGCCGAACGTGCGGCGGGCGGTCACCCCCGCCGTTCGGCGGGGGTGGGAATCCGCTACCCGGTTCACGCAATTCTCAGGCTGGGTGGGGAAACATGGAGTTGGCTGACTCTTTTCCGGCCGCTTCTCCATTTCGGGCGGTCGGCCGGGCGAGGTCGCCGGTCAGTCCGTCGGGCCCGAGCGGGCGCCCGGCGCCGGGCCGTTCGCGGATGCGCCCCACCATCTGATCGTTTGGAATTGAGCTGTGTCGTCCACTGTGAAGTCGGAGCCGTCCGCCACGTCCCCCGGGCCCCGGCCCGTCGACGAGCCCGGTCGCTGGCGTCCGAGGGCCGCCGCGGCCTCCGTCTGGTACCTGCGGCTGATCGCGCTGCTGAACGTGGCGACGGTCCTGCTGGTGCCCTTCCGGAACCAGGTCAGCGAGCACAACGAGGGTGAGTACTTCACCCCGTACCTGATGACCTCCGGGCTGGCCAGCGCGGTGCTGTCGGTCTTCCTCGCGATCGCGATGCGGCGGCGCAAGCGGGCCGCGTGGATCTTCAACACGGCGCTCGGCGGTCTCTTCGCGCTGCTCTACCTGGCGTTCATGCTGGTGCCGGACGAGCGCTTCAACAGGCACCCGCTCAACTACTTCTCCACCGTCCTGACCTGCCTGTTCGTCCTGGCGCTGCTGGTCGGGCGGAAGGAGTTCACGTCCAAGGGCGACAGCTCCAACCCGAAGACCGCGGCGGCCACCTTCGTCGGCGGGCTGGCGTTCGGCGGCGGGGTCGGGGCGCTGCTGGTCTGGATGACCAACGAGCTCTCCGGCGCCGGCTTCTGGGACCTGTTCCGGTACTCGGTCGGCCGGATGATCACGATCACCCCGACCGAGCACCTGCGCTCGGTGATCGCCGCGCCGACCTGGGTGAACGCCGCGATCAACGCGATGGGCGCGGTGCTCTTCCTGCTGGTGCTGTACGTCGCCTTCCGCAGCCCGCGCGGCAAGGAGCTGCTCACCGCCGAGGACGAGGCCAGGCTGCGCGGCCTGCTGGACAAGCAGGGCGAGCGGGACTCGCTCGGCTACTTCGCGCTGCGCCGGGACAAGGCGGTCGTCTTCTCCCCCAGCGGCAAGGCGGCGGTCACCTACCGGGTCATCGGCGGCGTCTCGCTCGCCTCGGGCGACCCGATCGGGGACCCGGAGGCCTGGCCGGGCGCGATCGACGCCTGGCTGTCCGAGGCCCGCGAGCACGCCTGGGCGCCGGCCGTGATGGGCGCCTCCGAGGAGGCCGGGGTGATCTACGCCCGGCACGGGCTGGACGCGCTGGAGCTGGGCGACGAGGCGATCGTCGAGCTGGACGAGTTCTCGCTGGACGGCCGCGCGATGCGGGTGGTCCGGCAGGCCTACAACCGGGTCAAGCGGGCCGGGTACACGGTGCGGATCCGCCGGCACGAGGACATCTCCGAGGCGGAGATGGCCGAGCTGGTGGCCAAGGCCGACGAGTGGCGCGACGGGGCGACCGAGCGCGGCTTCTCGATGGCGCTCGGCCGGCTCGGCGACCCTGGCGACGGCCGCTGCGTGATGCTGGAGTGCCACGACGGGGACGGCGAGCTCAAGGCGCTGCTGAGCTTCGTGCCGTGGGGCCCGGACGGGCTCTCGCTGGACCTGATGCGCCGGGCCCGGGACACCGAGAACGGCCTGATGGAGTTCATGGTCATCGAGCTGCTGCAGCGCGCCGACGAGGTCGGGCTGAAGCGGGTGTCGCTGAACTTCGCGATGTTCCGTTCCGTCTTCGAGCGCGGTTCGCGCCTCGGCGCCGGCCCGGTGCTGCGGCTGTGGCGCTCGATCCTGGGATTCTTCTCGCGCTGGTGGCAGATCGAGTCGCTGTACCGCGCCAATGCCAAGTACCGCCCGATCTGGGAACCGCGTTACCTGCTCTTCGAGAAGAGCAGCGAGATTCCGCGGATCGGTATCGCGAGCGCGCGCGCCGAGGGTTTCATCGTCGCGCCGAGCCTGCCCGCCCTGTTCCGCCGCCGGCACGCCCGGGCCGCCGTGGTGGCGCCGCGGGTCCCGGTGGCGGCCCGGGACGGGAAGGGGTAGCCCTCCGTCGGGGGGCGGAGGGGACCGGCCGGTCGAATTGGGGGGCTGATGGGGGGATTGCCTCCCCCCAGAGGATGACCCGACTCCCCATCCGTGCCGATGTGGCTTTGTTAACTGGCTTCTAATGTTGGAGTAGTAGAGCGTTCGGGGATTCGGAGAAACTGTTGTGATGCACAGGACCCACGCGGGGGGCGTGCGAAAGGGGCCGCTGGCAATCGCCGGAGCGGCCGCTGTCGCCGAGTGGGGAACGCTGTTCGCGACGGTCCGGGACGCGGTGGTGCGAAAGAAGTTCGCCGCCGTTCCCCTGGCCACCGTCGCGACGTTTCTGATCCTGCTGTTCAGCGTCGTCCAGCACCTGCCGGGCGGCGAGCGTTTCGTGAACAACATCGGGGTGGTGCGGGCGGCGCTGCCGCTGGACGTCTCGCTGCTGCGGACGCCGCTCTCCCTGTACGTGCCGGCGCTGGACCTTCCGGTCTGGGGGGCGCTGGCCCAGGTGTTCGTGGTCTTCTCGATCGCCGAGATCGTGCTCGGCCGGCGGATGACCCTGGTGGTCGCCTACACCTGCACCCTGGCGGGCACGCTGTTCGCCCGGGTCGGCGTGGCGATCGGGCCGCACCACCTGTTCGGCTTCCCGAAGTGGGTCGCCTACGTGCGGGACACCGGGCCCTCGGCCGCGGTGGTGGCGCTGGCGATCTGCATCGCGTTCCGCTGCCGGGCCTGGCTCACCGCCGGCCTGGTGGTGGCGGTGATGATCGGCGAGGCGGTCGTGCTGCCGAACCTGGCCGGTCTGGAGCACGTGGTCGCGGTGATCACCGCGCTGCTGATCGCCGTCTCGGTCGAGGTCTTCGGGGACTTCTGGCCGCGGGTGCTGGCCGGGGTCGGCGCCGCCGCCTCGGTGGCCGCGGCCGCCTCGCGGGAGGTCGCGGTGGAGGCCCGTCGGCGCACCTCGGCGGGGGCCGTCATCCCCTGACGGGCGCCGACCGCGCTCAAGCCGGCCGCGTACGGGTGCCCGTACGCGGCCGTTCGGTGTCCGGGGCCCCTCGGTGCGGCCGTCAGGCGTGCGGGAGCGGGAGCTCGAACCAGACCACCTTGCCCACCGCCTTGCGGGCGGTGCCCCAGCGCTCGGCGAGCTTGGTGACCAGGGTGAGGCCGCGGCCGGTCTCGCCGAGCTGCTCGGCCGGCTCCAGCGAGGGCAGGTTGTGGTTGTCGTCGCTGACCTCGACCAGCAGTTTGTCCACCCGGATCAGCTGGAGCTTCACGGTGTCCCGGGCGACCCGGACGGCGTTCGTCACCAGCTCGCTGACCAGCAGCTCGGTGGTGTCGCTGAGCGCCTCCAGGTGCCAGCCGGCCAGCTGCTCGCGGACCAGCGAGCGGGCCCGGCCGACCTCGCGGTGGTCCACCGTGAGGTCCCAGGTGGCCACCTCGGACGGGGCGACCCCGTCGAAGCGGGCCACCAGCAGGGCGACGTCGTCCTTGCGGTCGTCCGAGTGCAGCCGGCGCAGCACCACGTCGCAGGCCTGCTCGGGGCTCTCCCGGGGGTCGATCAGGTTGCCGCAGAGCGCGGCCAGGCCCGCTCCTATGTCCCCGCCCCGGACCTCGACCAGGCCGTCGGTGCAGAGCACCAGCATCGAGCCGTCCGAGACGTCGATGGTCTTGGCGACGAACGGCACCCCGCCGACGCCGATCGGCGCGCCGGCCGGGATCTCCAGCAGCTCGCCGGTGCCGTCCGGGTGCACCAGGACGGGCGGGACGTGGCCGGCGCTGGCCAGCTCGCAGGTCCGGTTGATCGGGTCGTAGACCGCGTACAGGCAGGTCGCGAGGTGGTCGTCGCCGAGCTTGTGGGCCAGGTTGTCCAGGTGGCGCAGCAGCTGGCCGGGCGGCAGGTCCAGGGCGGCGAGGGTCTGCATCGCGGTGCGGAAGCGGCCCATCGCGGCGGCCGAGTGGATGCCGTGGCCCATCACGTCGCCGACCACCAGGGCGACCCGGCTGCCGGGCAGCTGGATCGCGTCGAACCAGTCGCCGCCGACCTCGGCCTTGGGGTCGCCGGGCAGGTAGCGGTGGGCGATCTGCACGCCGGGGATCTGCGGCGGGCGGGTCGGGATCATCGAGCGCTGCAGGGTGGTGGCGACCCTGGCCTCGGCGCGGTGCAGCCGGGCGTTGTCCAGCGACAGCGCGGCGCGGACGGCCAGCTCCTTGAGCGTCGCGGCGTCGCTCTCGTCGAAGGGCGCGCGGTCCGGCAGCCGGAGCAGCTTGAGGATGCCCAGCACGGTGCCGCGGGCGGAGAGCGGGACGACCAGCATCGAGCGGCCGGTGACCACCGGGGTCAGCCGGGCGTCGCCGAGCGCGATCGCGTAGTCGACCGCGACGTCCGGGCTGACCACCGGGACCAGCACCGGCTGGTTCAGCTGCAGGGCCATCCCGGGCGGGGTGCGGCGGGGCATGCTGACCAGCGAGCCCTCGGAGAGCACGTGGTCCCAGACGCCGCCGGTCTCGTTGTAGACCAGGGCGACCCGGCGCAGCATGGTGTCGTCGTCCGGGCGGGCGGCCGGCAGCTCGGAGTCCGAGATCAGCCCGTCCACCAGGTCCACGCAGGCGAAGTCGGCGACCCGGGGGACCAGCACCTGGCAGAGCTCGTGGGCGGTGAAGCCGAGGTCCAGCGTGGTGCCGACCTTGCCGCCGACCTCGTTCAGCAGGGCCAACTGCTCGCCGGCCTGCCCGTTGGTGAGGAACGGGCCGAGCCGGCCGCCGGTCGGGCCCTCGCCGCCCGCGGGGGCGGGGACCGGGACGGTGGCGGGCGGGGCCTGGTCGGTGCGCAGCGGCGGACGGCCGGTGGCGGACGGCTCGACGGTGGCGTGCTCGATGGCTGCGGCTCCTGCGGTGGGCGGGGGCACCTCCCG
>NZ_LFVW01000544.1:0-7974 GCF_001182915.1 Kitasatospora sp. MY 5-36 | reverse complement strand
AGCTCGCCCGTCCACCGGGTGGTCGCCCTCGACCGCCGCCCGCTGCCGCCCGGACTCGCCGCCCTGCCCTCCGTGGAGGCGGTGGTCGGCGACGTCCGGGACCGCACCCTGCTCGGCCGGCTGGCGGCCGAGGCCGACGTGGTGGTGCACGGCGCCGCCGCCCTGCCGAGCCACCCGGCGGCCGAGATCCGCTCGGTGGACGTCGACGGCACCCGTACCGTCCTGGACGCCGCCCGGCGGGCCGGGACCGACCGGGTGCTGCACATCTCCTCCACGGCGGTGTACGGCCTGCCGGAGCGCACGCCGACCCCGGAGACCCACCCACTGGTCCCGGTCGACCCGTACAACGCCGCGAAGATCGCGGCCGAGCGGCTGTGCGCCGACTACCGCGACCGGGGCATGTGCGTGCCCGTCCTGCGGCCGAAGACCTTCATCGGCCCGGGCCGGCTGGGCGTCTTCGCGATGCTCTTCGACTGGGCGCTCGACGGCCGGGGCTTCCCCGTCCTCGGCGGCGGCCACACCCTCAACCAGATGCTGGACGTCGAGGACCTCTGCGACCTGGTGACCGCGGTGCTGACCCTGCCGGGCGAGCGCGTCAACCGGGAGTTCAACGTCGGCGCGGCCGAGTACGGCTCGTTCCGCGAGGACTGCCAGGTCGTCCTGGACCTCGCCGGCCACGGCAAGCGGGTCGTCCCGCTGCCGCTCGGCCCGGCGAAGGCCGCCCTGCGGACGCTGGCCGCGCTGCGGCTGTCCCCGGTCTACGGACGCCTCGTCCAGAAGCTCACCCGGGACTCCTGCGTCGACATCACCGACGCCCGCGAGGTGCTCGGTTTCACCCCCCGCCACTCCAACGCGACCGCCATCGAGCGCAGCTTCACCTGGTACCGCGCGAACCGGTCCGCCGTGGCCGGCACCACCGGCCGGACGCACTCCGACCGCTGGCGCGAGGGTGCCCTGCGCACGGTCAAGGTCCTCTTCTGACAGCAGCGAAGGGAACGGAAGTGAGTACTGCGAGCGAGTACCGCAAGGGCCTCGTCGGCCCGCCGGTGCATCCGCCCGACGGGGCCACCGGCCCCCCGCCCGCCGACCTGCCCGAGGAGCCCGGCGGGTCCGGGCTGCCCGGGGAGCCCCGGCGCGGCTCGCTGGTGCGCGGCCTGCTCCGGCTGGTCAGACCGTTCCAGTGGCCGAAGAACGCGGTCGTCCTGGTACTGCCCCTGCTGGCGTCCGGCGCCTCGCCGTGGCCGGCCGTCGCCGACGCCCTGCCCGTCCTGGTCCTGTTCGTCCTCGCGTCCTCGGCCACCTACGTCGTCAACGACCTCGCCGACCGGGAGCGGGACCGCCGCCACCCGGTCAAACGCCACCGCCCGATCGCCTCCGGGGCCGTCCCGGTCCCGGTCGCGATCGTGCTCGGCGCCGTCCTCTACCTCGCCCTGCTGGCCGGCTCGGCGGCCGCGGGGGCCGCCGCTGTCCCCGTGCTCGTCTACGCGGTCACCAACATCCTGTACAGCTTCGTCCTCAAGCACGTCTCGGTGGTCGACGTCTCAGTCATCGCCACCGGCTTCGTGCTGCGGGTCTGCGCCGGCGCCATGGCGGCCTCCGTCCCGATCTCCTCCTGGTTCCTGCTCTGCGTCTTCTCGGTCTGCATCCTGCTCGGCTTCGGCAAGCGCCGGCACGAGCTGACCTCGGTGCAGGGCGGGCCCTCGGAGCTGCACCGGCCGGCCCTGCGCGCCTACTCCGTCCCGTTCCTGAACAGCATGGTCACCTTCGCCGCCTCGGTGACCGTGCTCGCCTACGTGTCCTTCCTGCAGAGCGACGCCGCGGCCGGCGGCATGCGCCAGCTGCGGATCCTGCTCTCCACCCCGCTGGCGGTCTTCGCGATCGCCCGCTACCTGCAGATCCTGCTGGTCAGCGAGGGCGGCGGCGAACCGACCCGGACCCTCTTCACGGACCGGACCATGCTCGCCGTCGGCGGACTGTGGCTGACCGGCTTCGGACTCCTGCTGGCGGTGCAGTCATGGTGACGGCCCCCCAGCCCGGGCGCTTCGCGCTCCCCCGGCCCCGGCGGTCCTGGTTCCTCGCCGACCGGGCCGCCACCTGGCCGGTCCGGCTGCTGGCCGCGGTGAGCGCGGGGTGGCTGCTGTTCTGCGCGCTCCAGGAGGCCCTGACCGGCCGGGCCTGGTTCTGGGTCGTCCCCGGGGCCGCCCCGCCCCCGGTCCTGCTCGGCGTCCCGCTGCTGGTGCTGCTGGCCGCCCTCGCCGTCCGGCTGCGCCGAAGCCGCGGCCGGGTGCGCTGGCCCGCCGTCATGGGCGTGCTCTCGCTCGCCGTCGGGCTGGACCAGTCGGGACTGACGCTGGCCGCGGCGACGGCCGACCGGACGGTGCCGCCCGGCGCGATCCACGTCGTCGCGCAGAACACCGAGTACTGGGGCTCCGACGTGGACCCGGACCGGTTCTACGCCTACCTCAAGGCCCAGAACGCCGACGTGTACCTGCTCCAGGAGTACCTGCACTGGGACGACGCGGCCGGCGCCGACGGCGCCCGCGAGGTGGACGACACCGCCCGGCTGAAGCGCGAGTTCCCGGGCTACCAGGTGGTCACCCGGGGCGAGTTGGTGACCCTCTCCCGGTTCCCCGTGGTGGCGCAGCCGCCGGTCGGCCCGGACCAGGAGCTGCGGGCGCGCGGGGAGGGCGACTGGTCGCGCGTCTTCGCCGGGGCCAAGGTGCTGCGCACCGACCTCGCGGTCAACGGCTCGGTGATGTCCTTCTACAACGTCCACATGCTCGTACCGGTCGCCTACGGGATGCCCCCGCAGGACTTCCCGGCCGACGTGCACCGCCGGCAGCGGGAGCGCCGGCAGCAGTTCGACGGGCTGGTCCGGGACGTCCGGGCCAACCCCGACCCCCTGTTCATCGCCGGCGACTTCAACACCAACGCCGGCATGGGCGACCTCAACGAGCTGCGCGGCCTCACCCAGGACGCGGCGGACGCGGGCGACACGGTCCTGCCGATGTCCTGGGACGCCGGCAGCTGGCACGACTGGTGGCGCTTCGACTGGGCGTTCACCGCACACGGCTCCCGGACCCACCGCTACTCGCTGAGCAGCCCCGAGGGCACATCCGACCATCTCCGCCAGGACGCCTGGATCACGGGGCCCGCAACGGGAGGCACACATGGCTGATCCGGAGGCACACATGACCGGTCCGGAGGCACCCACGGCCGGCGCACGGCCCACCGTGTCGGTGATCATCCCCAACTACAACTACGAGAAGACCATCGCGGCGGTCGTCGAGTCCGCCCTGGCGCAGACCTACCCCGTGCACGAGGTACTCGTCGTCGACGACGGCAGCTCGGACCGCTCCCCGGAGATCGTCCGGCGCTACCCCGTCCGGCTGATCACCCAGCGGAACGGCGGGGTGTCCGTCGCCCGCAACCGCGGGGCGGCCGAGAGCACCGGGGAGATCCTGTTCTTCCTGGACTCCGACATCGCGCTGGACCCGGACGCGGTCGCGAACGCCGTGGCCCTGCTGGCGGAGCAGCCCGACCTCGGCTGCGTCCACGGGGTGGTCGGCAAGCGGGCGCTGTTCGACGACGGCCCGGTCGAGCGCTACCGCGTCCTGCACGAGTACTGGTGGCGCCGGCGGGCCACCGGCCGGGTGCGCACCGTCTTCTTCGCCATGTGCGCGATCCGGCGGGAGGTGTACGAGGAGATCGGCCCGCTGGACGAGACCCTGCGCGAGTCGGAGGACGTGGAGTACAGCGAGCGGCTGGCGGCGAAGTACCCGATCCTGCTGACCGAGCGCATCACCGGCCGGCACGACGACGTGGAGCGGCTGGGCGCGCTGCTCGGCGAGCAGTACCGGCGCTCGCAGCTGCTGGTGGCGTTCGCCGGCGCCCACCGCTTCAGCCCCGGGGCGCTCAAGGCGAACCGGATGCCGGGCGTGCTGGCCACCGCCGCCACCTGGGGGAGCCTGCCGCTGCTGCTGCTCACGCCCAAGGCCGCCGTCCTCCCGGCCCTGGGCGTGGCCTGGTTCGCGGTGGCGGACCCGGGGCTGGCCCGGTTCGTGGTGCGCGACCAGGGGCTGCGGTACTACCCGGTGTTCGTCGGCTACCACTTCCTGCTGCACACCGCGCTGGTGGCGGGCGTCGCCCGGGGCGCGGTGCGGGCGCTCACCGAACGCGGCTTCCGGCGGCCGCGGCACCCGGCGTCATGACGGACGGTGTCACGAAGGACGGCGTCGCGACGGACGGTGTTACAGCGGACGCGTCCGGGGGCGGTCCGGCCGGCCCGCCGCGGGGCCGGCGACGGCTGCTGACCGCCGTCCTCCTGGTGGCCGGCGTCGCGGGCCTGGTCGCGGTGGCCCGCAACGACGCCTGGAGCCTGGTCACCAGGATGACGGACGGCTGGTCCCTGGCCCTGCTGGCGCTGTCCGTGCTGACGAACGTCGGCGGGCTGCTGCTCGGCCTGCTGTCCTGGCGGGCCGTCCTGGACGACCTGGGGCCGCCCGTCGGGCTGTTCGGCAGCGCCCGGATCTTCTTCTGCGGGCTGCTCGGCAAGTTCCTCCCGACCCCGGTCTTCGGACTGCTCGCGCACATCCAGCTGGGCGCCGAGTACGGGGCCACGGCCGGACGGATGGTCACCACCTACGTGGTCAGCCTGGGCATCACCATGCTGACCGCCTGCCTCGCCGCGCTCGGCATCGCGCCCGCCGTGCTCGGCGGCAACACCTGGTGGCTGGCCCTGCCGGTCCTCGTCCTGCTCTGCTTCGTGGTCCGTCCGGGCCTGATCGGCGCGGCGGTGGAGCACGGCGCCCGGCTGTTCCGCCGGCCGCCGCCGTCCGGGCGCAACTCGCCCCGCGCGGTGCGGGTTTCGCTCGCCCTGGCCCTGCTGTCCTGGTTCTCGGCCGGCCTGCACCTGTGGCTGATCGTGGTCGCCCTGGGCGGGCCGCCCGGCCGCTCGCTGGCGGCCTGCGTCGGGGGCTTCGCGCTCGCCACCGTCGCGGGCACGCTGACGATCGTCCTCCCGGACGGCCTGGGCGCCCGGGAGATGGTCCTGGTGCTGTCGCTGTCGACGGTCGTGCCGGTCTCCACGGCCGGCGCGGCCGCGATCGTCTCCCGGCTGGTCTGCACAGTGGCCGAACTGGGCACCGCCGGGGTAATGATTCTGGTGACCAGGTCGCGGCGGGGCACTGCCCCGGCCGCGCCCGGCGACACCACTGCCAATCCCCCTGGAGGGAAGACTGATGCGGTACCGCAGCCTCGGAGTTGACGGCCAGTCGGCCAGCGTGCTCTGTCTCGGCGCGATGACCTTCGGCACCACCGTCGACGAGGAGACCGCGACGGCGATCCTCGACCGGTTCACGGAAGCCGGTGGGACGTTCATCGACACCTCGAACAACTACGCCTTCTGGGCGCCCGGTGCGAACGGCTACGAGAGCGAGGAGCTGCTCGGCCGCTGGACGGCCCGCCGCGGCAACCGCGACGACCTGGTGCTCGCCACCAAGCTCGGCGCCCGCCCGGTGCCCGGACTGCCCTTCCCCGAGCACATCGAGGGCCTGTCCGCCCGCGCGGTGCGGGAGGCGGCGGAGGGCAGCCTGTGCCGCCTCGGCACCGACCGGCTGGACCTGTACTACGCGCACGTGGCCGACCCTGCCACACCGGTCGAGGAGACCATGGGCGCCTTCGCCAGGCTGGTCGCCGACGGCAAGGTCACCGCCCTCGGGTGCAGCAACCACAGCGCCGCCCAGCTGGCCGACGCCAACGACCTTGCCGCCGACCGGGGTTGGCCCGGCTACCGGTGCGTCCAGCAGCGCCACAGCTACCTGCGCCCGAGGCCCGACGCGGACTTCGGCGTCCAGAAGCACGCCGACGAGGCCCTGCTCTCGTACCTCGCGGCGCGGCCCTCGATGGCGCTGCTCGCCTACTCCCCGCTGCTCGGCGGCTCGTACTGCCGCCCGGACCGCCCGCTGCGCGCGGAGTACGAGCAGCCGGAGACGAAGGCCCGGCTGGCCGTACTGGCGGAGGTGGCCGAGGAGACCGGCGCCACCGTCAACCAGGTGGTGCTGGCCTGGCTGATCGGCCACCCCGTCCCGACCGTCCCGGTGGTCGGCGCCAGCTCCGTCGCCCAACTGGAGGAGAGCCTGGGCGCGTTGGACCTCGTCCTCGACGAGGAGCAGCGCCGACGGCTGGACACCGCGGCCTGACCGGACCTCCCTCCAGCCGTCGGGGCCTGTCGTGCGGGACAGGCCCCGGCCCCGTGCCCGTCGGTCAGAGCCAGCCCTCCTTCGCGGCGCGCACCCCCGCCTCGAACCGGCTGCGGGCGCCCAGCCGGTTCATCAGCTGGGAGCTCATCCGGCGCACCGTGCGCAGCGACAGCCCGAGCCGCCGGGAGGCCACCTCGTCGGTGCAGCCGATGCTCAGCAGGAGCAGCAACTCCCGTTCCTGGGGCGTCAGATCGTGCTCGTTGCGGCGCGGGTCCTGGCCGAACGGCGTGCCCGCCGCCCAGAACTCCTCGAACAGCAGGGCCAGCGCGCTCACCACCCCCGGGGTCCGCACCTCCAGCGCGCCCGCGCGGCCGTCCTGCGGGTCGATCGGCACCAGCGCGGTCTCCCGGTCCACCACCACCAGCAGCAGCGGCAGGAAGGGCACCGTGCAGGCCTGCCCGCCGAGCCGGGTGAACCAGCGGACGTACTCCAGCGTCGCCGGGTCGTTGCGGAAGCTCTCCTGGTAGACGCTCCTGATCCGCACTCCGCGTTCCAGCGCCTGCCGGTCCAGCGGCTCGCTGGCGTCCATGGTGTCCGGCAGCTGGGCGCCGCCGGGCAGCAGCGACAGGCACTCGCGCTCGGCGGTGGAGGCCAGGTCCTCCAGCCGCTTGCGGACCATGTCCAGCCCCTCCAGCCGGTGGATGACCTCGTACCGCGAGGCCCGGTTGGCGTTGAACCGGGCGCTCAGCGCCGTCACCGCCTGCTCGGCGGACTCGATCTGCCGCTGGCGCCGGCTGAGGTCCGCGGTGGCCCGCGAGAGCAGGAACCCGAACCCGACGTCCGGATTGAACGGCACCGCGTCCCGGCAGCCGTCCTCCAGGTTCACCAGGTCCAGCTCGGCCAACCGGTTCAACGCGACCCGCACCCGTTCCTCACTCCACCCCAACCGCTCGGCCATGTCGACGACCCGGAACCCCGGCTCCTCCACGATCAGCCGGTACACCGCCTCCGCCGACGGTTCGATGCCCAGCACCTCAAGCACAGCAGATACCCCCGTATGGTCCCGCTCGTCACCACAGGGAGGCTAAGCCAGCTAGCCGACTAGGTCTATACCAATATTTCTCGGATGCCCACCGCCCCGCCCCGGGGGCCGACAGCACGGGTCACGCCCCGCCGGGCAGGCGCACGGCGGGGCGGACGCGTCCCGGGCCGCGGCCGGTCAGAAGCGCCAGGCGGGGTCGTCGGCGATCGCCAGCAGCTCGTCCGTTCCCAGGCCCGCGCCGGACGCGCCGGCCCACTGCTGGAGCGTCACCGTCCGACCGTCGGCACGCTGCACGCGAACGTACTGGGAGACGCGGCCGCCCTGCGGGAAGGTCAGCGTCATCGCCTCGCCCCGGGCGCCGCCCGGGAGTTCGGCCACCTGGCAGTTGGTGCGCGGGGCCGCCTCCTGCGGCGAGGGCACGCCGGGGCGCGGCGTGACCTTGGGCAGGGCGATCGTGGCGCAGAGCGGTACGTTCGGGGCGTCGGCGGTCCGGTCGGCGCCGCCGACGAGCTCCACCTGGCCCACCGGGGACGCCCAGTCGACCCGGAAGGTGCGGCCGGGAATGTCACCGCCGCGCACCGTCGTGCCGCCGCCCGCCGGAAGGAGCCCGGCCAGGGTGGCGCCCAGCTGCTCACTGCTCCAGCCGGTGGGCCGGCCGCCGCCGGGGCCGAAGGAGTCCGGTCGCAGCGGTTGCGGGGCGTCGCCGGCCGCGCCGGCCAGGGTCAGCGGGCC
>NZ_LFVW01000543.1:0-391 GCF_001182915.1 Kitasatospora sp. MY 5-36 | reverse complement strand
CCGTTGCTGCCCCAGTACGGGTTGTTCCAGTGCACCTTGACCTGGTTCTGCTCCCCGGCCACGTTGAAGCTGACCTCACCCTCGGTGCCGGTCATCACGCCCTCGGACTCGCTCGCCCACTTCGCGGTGACACCGGGCTGGACCATCGACGGCGGCATCATGTTGTCGGACCAGATCCCCCACTGCAGGCTCGCGCCGGAGCGGGTGAGCAGCTTCCCCGAGTTGTTGGTCAGGTTGATGCTCGTGCTCCGGGAGGCGCTGGTCAGGCTGGGCATCTCCGCGGCGGCGGCCTTGGCCCGGCTGCGCCCGATGCTGAAGGTGACCGCGGTGTTGTCCCCGCTGCCGCCGCTCCGGGAACAGGTGTACCCGTCCGGGACGGAGCAGCTGTAGT
>NZ_LFVW01000053.1:0-8582 GCF_001182915.1 Kitasatospora sp. MY 5-36 | reverse complement strand
CGTTGACGAGGAACAGGCCGCGCCCGTGCTCGTCGGAGGGGGTGGGGGCGTGGAGGGACGGTCGGCCGCTGCCTGCGTCGTGGACTTCCAGCCGGAGGCGGGAGTTGATCAGGGTGAAGCGGATCTCGATGTGGCGGTCGTCGGGGGCGTCGGAGTGCTGGACGGCGTTGGCGAAGAGCTCACCGAGCAGGAGTTCGGCGGTGTCGGCGTAGCGGTCGCCGGAGGGCAGGCCCGCGAGATAGGCCCGGAGCAAGTACCTCGCCAGGGGCGTGGATTCGATGCAGGAGTCGAGACGCGCGACGAAGGCACGGGGCCGGCGGGACATGAGCATGGGGACACCTCATGGGGGCAGAGGGGGCGTGCGACAGGAGCGCGCACAGTCACGCTGTGCATGCAGATGATTGCGTTCCGGTCTCAATGATCCGGGCTTCGGATGTACGGTGATGGCCGAAATCAGGTACCACGCACCTGCGGTACGTCAGGGGGTCTGACATGGCACACCGGCGACTCGTCAACGAGGTGACGGCCAGTTCGGCGCGGTTGTTCGGCGAAGAGCTGCGCTTCTACCGGGAGGCGACGGGCTACACGCAGGAGCAGTTGGCGAAGCTGCTGCACTCCACCAGGCCGAATATCACACGGTTTGAGTCCGGCAAGAGGCGCATGCCGCCGGACATGGTCATGCAGGCCGACGTACTGCTTGGCGCCGACGGGGCGCTGAAGCGGCTCTGGGATCGGGTGGACTGGAACGCCGAAGTTGAACACCCGGATTGGTTCCAGACTCATGCCGACGCGGAGTCCGAGGCTGTGGCGGCCAGAGTCTTTCAGATCGCGGTGATGAACGGGCTGTTGCAATGCCGCGAGTATGCGGAAGCCGTTTTTGCGGTCAGCGATGCAGCCGGTAAGCCGGAGATGATCAAGCAGCGAACGCAGGCTCGGTTGGCTCGGCAGAAGCGATTCCTGGAGCCGGGCGGGCCGCCCTTGCTGGCGATCCTGGACGAGAGTTGCATTCGAACCGTCTATGGCGGGCCTGGCGTGATGGTGCGTCAGATGGAGCACCTGCTGGCGGTTGCAAAGCTTCCGAACATCGTGATCCAAGTTGTGCCGTTCACGTGTCGACAGGCCAGCGTTGATGTCTCAATGGTGCTGCTGGAGATGCCTGACGGACGAACCTGTGTGTATTCCGAGAGCCTCGATCGCGGGCATTCCAGCGATGTTCCGGAGATCGTTGCGCGGCATCGCTGGAGCTATGATCTGCTCCATGGGGCGGCGCTGCCAGTGGCCGACTCGCTCGCGCTGTTCGCGGATGCGCTGGAAGGGTTCAGGGATGACGAGGAACGAGTTCGACGTGGCCGTCTGGCGCAAGAGCAGCTACAGCGGGGGCAACGGCGGCGACTGCATCGAGGTAGCCCCCGGATTCCCCGGTCTCGTCCCCGTGCGTGACTCCAAGGACCCGCGCGGCCCGGCGCTCGTCTTCCCCTCCGCTGCCTGGGGCTCCTTCATTGCCGCGATTCAGGAGGGTAAGTTCCCTGCATGAGTCTCGTCTGGCGCAAGAGCAGCTACAGCGGGGGCAACGGCGGCGACTGCATCGAGGTAGCCCCCGGATTCCCCGGTCTCGTCCCCGTGCGTGACTCCAAGGACCCGCGCGGCCCGGCGCTCGTCTTCCCGTCCGCCGCCTGGAAGTCGTTCATCGCCGTGATCCGGTCCGGGGACTTCCCTGCGTGAGCCCGCTGCGGCGCCTCCGGGGGCTGTCGGGGTCGGGGCCCTGCCCGTTGTCACACCGCTGGTGTCAACCACCAGATGACAAATGGGAGTTAGTGAAAGCTTCCAATGAGGTCGCGGAGGTTGCCATCCCGCGCTGCCTCACATCCGGGCTTTCAGCGCGTCGACCTCGCAGCCCGGCGCGAAGGGGTCGAAGCCGTGCTCGATCAGCCAGCGGACCGCCAGCAGGCTCCGCAGCGACCACCACGCGTGGATCACGTCGAGGTCGACGTCGACATCGGTGCCATAGCCGGCGATGACGTCGTCGAGGTGCTCCTCGTGGCCGAGCGTGAAGGTGGCGAGGTCGTACAGGGCGTCGCCCTGCCCGGCCTCGGACCAGTCGATGATGCCCGTGACCTCGTCGCCGTCGACGAAGACGTGCGCGATCTGCAGGTCGCCGTGCGTGAACGCCGGGGTCCACGGCCGGAACGCGGCCTCGGCGACCCGGCGGTTGCGGGTGACCAGGTCGACGGGCAGGATGCCGTTCGTCACCAACACCCCGCACTCCTCGTCGAGTTCCGCCGCCAGCACGGCGACGCTCCGGCCCGCCCGGCCGGGCCGGGGTGGCAGTGGCGCGTCGTGCAGCTTCCGGATGGCGGCGCCCGCCGCCGCCCACGCGGCCGGTGACCCGGTCGCCGGCCCGCCGAGGCGCCCGAGCGTCGTCCCGGGGACCGCGGCGAGCGCGAGTACGGGCGGCTTGCGCCACAGCACCTCGGGCGTCGGGACCGGCGCGAGGGACATCGCCTCGACCTCGACGTCGATGCGCGTCTGATCGGCGTCCACCTTCAGGAACACGTCGCCGACGCGCAGGGTCGCGCGCTCGGAATGGGCGACGACGACTTCGACCTCATCCATGGGCGACCAGTATTCCGGGGATCACCGCCGCCGTCGCCGGATTTACGGCGTCCGAGCCGGCAACGTCCGCCCTGCTGACCGAATGTGACGCTCATTCCGGAGCGCGCTCCGGACAGCGCGTGCGTGAGCAGGCCGTCTCCTCCGGAGCCTGTCTCGGCAGTGCGATGAGACGCATCACCTGTCAGGCGGGCACCTCGACCTGATGCGGGACGTGACCACCACCAGGGTCGGTGCAGGTCCGCTGCCGATGGACGGGGCGTCCACACCGATGATCATGAAACCTCACCCTTTCGAGTGTCACCCCGCAAGGCCGCCCGCCTGGACGGGGACGCGGCCACAGACTCTGAACCATGTCGAAATTCCCTGCCGGAGACTTCACCATCGTCAACCAGGACACCGGCCGCTGCCTGCGGGTACGGCTCGGCGGATCCGTGGACTTCAGCGACTACAAGGAGGGCACCAAGTACCTGCTGAGCCGGACCTTCCCCCCGAGCCTTGAGCTGGGGCCGGACGACGGCTCGTGGGCGACCCGCTGGCACTACCGGTACCACGAAGACGGACTGGAGCGTCAGCCGTTCAACCAGATCGCCAGCAGCGCGGTCCGGGAACTGCAGAACATCGGCAACTACAGCGTGTGGATGTACAGCGACCCGCTCGCCGAAGCCGCAGAGGACGCCCGGCTGCGGGAGTGGTACGCCAGCATGCTCAACGACGCGACCGGGGACGTCGCCAAGCGGCTCGACGCGCTGATCCCCCAGGAATGGACCGCCCAGTCCGCGCAGGACTACGAAGCGGAACTGGACCGCTGGAAGCGCGAGGGCAAGCAGTTCGAAGGGAAGCTGGAGGCGCTCAACGGCCGGCAGGCGACCCTGCTGGAGGAGCTCCGGCCCAAGTACGGCAAGTTGCTGCAGGCGCTCCCCAGGCACCTGGACGCGATGGTGGAGGCGTACAAGGGCGCGAAGGGGATCTCCGCCACGATCGATGGAAGGCCGATGAGCAACGAGGAGCTCCAGACGTTCTTCGAGCGCAGCGTCGTCGCGGGGGCGGAGCAGGTGCAGGAGATCGAACTGGAGATGGAGCAGGCCCAACCGCAGGACCTGGAGAGGATGCTGGAACAACAGATCTACCTGATGGAGAGCTCCGGGGCGGCGACCTTGGAGGACCACGTCAAGGCTCTCGGGCTGACGGAGTTGTTCGGGGAGCCACTGAAGGAGGCGCGGCGCACCGAGCACGCCATGGTGGCGGCGCTCAAGGCGGAGGCGCCGGTGCGGGCCTGGCAGCGCCGTGCCCCGCTCAAGGGCCTGGCGCGCTGGAACGACCACTGCGCACTCCTGGCGTTCTACGGGGAGGGCAAGCTCGACGGCACCGACAAGAAGTTCGTCAAGGAGATGCGCGCCTACCTCGCCGCGGCCGAGAAGGACGGGATCACCAAGCCGGTGAGCCGCGTCGGCTCCCGGACGCAGATGTACGGCTGTGGCGCCATGCGGTACGCGGGCAGCACCTACCGGTGGGACTACGACGGCACCTACATCACCGCCTCGGACAGCAAGACCGTGCCGTCGGAGCGGACCTACTGGACCGACGACGACGGCCGCCTGGTCGGCAAGGCCAAGGGCGGCGCCGGCCAGAAGTGGACCATCGCCTCCTACAAGGCGCCGGCCGAGTCCCCCGACAAGGGCGGGGCCGACATCACCGGTGTCGCCGCCGAGGTCCTCTTCACCGGTCTGTTCGGGCCGATCGCCAGCATCTTCCGCCGCGCGTAACACCCGTACCGGCCCCGCGCCGGTGCTCTTCCCCGCGCCCTCCCCACCACGCTGGGGAGGGCGCTCCCTCTTGCCGAGGAGGGAGGAAGCGACCCGGGCTCGATGCCGCTCAGCCGGTCGCGAGCGCCGCGACGAGCGCGAACGCGATCAACGCCAGGAACAGCGCCGGCAGCGCCGCGATGCCCAGGAACACATAGGCGGCCCGCTTGGCGGCTGGCGTGCCGTGCTCCCTCAGAGCGGCGAAGCAGACCAGCGCCACCGCGACCACCGGCACCGACCAGAACCCGAGGAACAGCCCATCCGGCATCTCCACCCCTTGCCACGCCGATGCAGGGCGATCGTAGTGCGATCCCGCCGTCTCGTTCTCCGTGGACGCCGGTCAGGTGGCGACGACGGTGGCCGCGGCCCCGCCGCGGTCGAGCTCGGCGTCGTAGATGTGCACGACCACGTTCACCGAGGACCTGATCCACGTGTCACCGGGCGAGGTGACGCCCACCGGGATGCTCACGGTCTCCCCGCCGGTGCAGGGGAGCTGGACCGAGCCGACGCCCGACACGGCGGATTGCGTGGCCTGGACGGTGATCTTGACCCAGTCGAATATCGGGAGGCACCGGTAGGTGGCGGAGACGTTCAGCGTCCGCCCGGCATCCGCGACGGTGGCGCCGTTGACGCCTATGGAGAGTCCTCCGGCGCTCGCGGGTGCGGCTGCGAGGACCGTGCTCGCCATGGCAAGGGCGGGGACGGCCAGGAAACGGGCGAACTTGGTACGGGTAGGTGCGCTCATGACAACCTTCTCTCCGGCAGTGGCAACGGACGGGATGGGGTGATCTAGGGGAGCTTCCGAGCCCCCCATGCTGCGGTTCGCCACTGACCCGGGAGCCAGAAGAGTTGTGGATGTCCGGAATGACACCGCGATGTGGCGTGGAGCCGCCCACACGCTCAGGATGACTCGATGAACGTCCGTTGCTCGTCGGCGAGTTGATCACGGCATCAGACGGCCTGAGCCTCGATCGGTGCGGCCGACCTGGCGGCCTGCTCGATCCTCGCGAAGTAGGCCGCACGGGCTTGCCCGTCGATCCGCTTCGCGTGTTCGGGGCGCATGCCGGTCCGGCCGTCGAGGCTCTCGCGGAGGATGTCGGCGTGCCCGGCATGGCGGTTGGACTCGCCGAGGACATGGACCATGACGGCGAACAGGTTCGTGCCGGCATGAGGCTCCGGCCACCACGGCACGTGGCCCGGGGCGTCGAGGGGGAGTTCGTTGATCGTCGCGTCCGAGTGTTCCCATGTGCGCTGGTAGAACCCGATGATCTGATCGCGGGTCTCGTCCTCGGTCGCCCACAGATCGCCGCCGTCGGAGTCCTGCCACCGGGGCAGCGGTTCCGGGGAAGGGCGGTCGAAGACCTCGCCGAAGTACCTGGCCTCGACGGTGGCCACGTGTTTGACCAGGCCGAGGAGGTTGGTCCCGGACGCTGTCAGAGGTCGGCGGGCGTCGTATTCGGACAGGCCGTCGAGTTTCCAGAGCAGTGCCTCGCGGTCCCGCCGCAGTCGCCCGTGCAGGTTGTCCTTCGCGAATTCATCGATCATGCGCCATGAGGCTGCCATGGACTGCTCGTGGCCTCAAGATCCCGTACGCCCGGCAGAGCCGAGGCCTGGCCCTGGCCGCGGCCCTGACCTGCTGCAAGAAGCCCGCGAGACGTGCCACCTGAGACAATGTCCGTACACCCGGGACGGTCGTCGAACAGGCGGCGCGGAACAGCCGAGTCGGAACACCGAAGGCGCGTCCCGCTGTTAGCTTGCTGCCATGGCTCTCAACAGTGCGTACGAAGAACTCGGTACACGGTTCGTGCAGCAGTACTACGTCGACTTCGACAAGCGAAGCTCGTCCGGTTCCGGGCTGGCCGCGCTGTACGCGGACGAGGCGATGCTCACCTTCGACGGCGAGCAGCGCCAGGGGCGGCAGTCCATCATGACGAAGCTCCTGGGGCTTTCCTTCACCACGGACGCTCGTCTCCTGACCAGCGTCGACAGCCAGCCCTTGCCCGACGAGGGCGTCCTCGTCACCGTCATCGGCAAGCTCTCGGTCGACGACTCGGTCATCAACTACAGCGACACCTTCGTACTGACGCCCGTCGAGCACCATTTCGCCATCACCCAGCACATCTTCCGCACCGTCACCACCTGAGGCGGCCCGCGACGGACGACGAGCCGGCGGGGCCCGGCCCGCCCCGGCTACCCCCCCGCTGACGTACACCGTCAGCGGGAGCGACCTGCTGCCGCCCGTCTGACCGTGAGGGGAGCATCGGGGGCGAGTCGGTCGGCGAGTCGTCGGCGGGGGCGGAAACCGGGCACCGGCGTGGCGATGAGTTTTCCGGCCCCGGAAGGTCTACACCTCGACCGGGACGACCACCTCACCCCCCCACCGGGAGCACAGACATGGGCCTCATCCAGATCGAACTGTTCGCGACCCTCGACCTCGTCGGGCAGGCGCCCGGCGGACCTGACGAGGACCCGGAGGGGTGCCCGTACGGCGGCTGGCAGGCACCCCTGCTGAACGAGGTCACCGGCGCGCAGATCCTCGCCGCGTACGAGGGCACGGACGCCCTCCTGCTCGGCCGGCGGACCTACGACCTCTTCGCCTCCTACTGGCCGCAGCAGAAGGAGGGCGAGATCGCCGAACTCTTCAACCGCGTCCCGAAGTACGTGGCCTCCCGGGGCACCCCCGACCTTCCGTGGGCCGGATCCACGCTGCTCGGCCCGGACCTGGCCGGCGCGGTGCGCGAGGTCCGCGACCGGCACCGGAACGTGAAGGTCGTCGGGAGCCTGAACCTGGTGCAGACCCTCCTGCGCGAGAAGCTCTTCGACCGGTTCGACCTGTGGGTGCACCCCATCGTGCTCGGCGTCGGGAAGAAGGTCTTCGACGACGGCGCGGTGCCCACCAACCTCACGCTCCTCGAACCGCCGGTGGCGGGCGCGCAGGGCACCGTGTACCTGCGCTACGGGCTCGCCGACGGCACGCCGAGGACCGGCGACATGAGCCTGCCCGACCGGGGCCTCGGGCACGACGACGCCCGGTGACCCGGGATGGCCACCGTCTCCGTCAACGGGACCGCCCTGGGCGTCGAGTCGTTCGGTGACGTCGACGCGCCGCTCGTCCTGCTCGCGGGCGGGCCGACGATGCTCTCCTGGCCTGACGCGCTCTGCGAACGCCTCGCCGCCGGCGGGCGCCGCGCCGTGCGCTACGACCTGCGCGACAGCGGGGAGTCGACGACGACGGACCCGCGGGCACCCGGCTACACCCTGCGCGACCTCGCCGCCGACGCGGCGGCCCTCGCCCACGCCCTCGGCGGGGCGCCCGCGCACCTCGCCGGGACCGGCGTCAGCGGGATGGTCGCCCAGGTCGCCGCGCTCGACCACCCGGGCGCGTTCTCCGCGCTCACCCTGGTCAACACCCGCGCCGTCGCCCCCGGCCCGCCCGACGACGACCTCCCCGACCACGACCGGGCGACGATGAGCCGCCTGTTCGCCCGCCCGGCGCCCGACTGGAGCGACCGCGCGGCGGTCGCGGAGTTCGCCGCCGCCGGCGCGGAGATCCTCGGCGACGACCCGATCACGGCCCGCGCCGTCGCCGCGCGTATCTGGGACCGCACGCCCGGCACCGCGCCCCCGGTCCAGACGGCCAACCACCTGGGCACCGTGTTCGCCGGGCTGGACTGCACACCCCGCTGGCGCGAGCGCCTGCCGGGGATCGGGGTACCCACCCTCGTCGTCCATGGCCGCCGCAACCGGTTCTTCCCCGTCGGCAACGGCGAGGCGATCGCGCGCGCCGTCCCCGGGGCGCGACTGCTCGTCCTCGACGAGGGCGCCACCGCGATCCCCGACGCGGCGGTCGGCGCGGTCGCCGAGGCGATGCTCGCGCTCGGGTAGCGGGTAGCGGACGGCGGTTGGTGGGCGGTGCCCCCGCGGAGCGGCTGCGCCAGGCGCGGGAGGGGACCGGCGGGCCGATCGGCCGAGGCGGGCCGGAGGATCCGTACGGGCGCGCGTGGACGGCGGGCGCCGGAGCGATCATCCCGGGCGGAAGGGCGGGATGACGGCCCGTCGGGGGTGCTAGAACCGTCGACGGCTGTGAACGCCCACCGGCGAACGCCGCCCCCCGTACCGTGCAACTCCTCGACGAGGGAGATTCCCAATGATGTTGTCAAGCCAGGG
>NZ_LFVW01000542.1:0-1724 GCF_001182915.1 Kitasatospora sp. MY 5-36 | reverse complement strand
CCGGCATCAGCATGCTCAGCCAGTACGCGGCCGTCTCCTCGGCGCGGCGGAGGAGGCGCTGCGCGAGGGCGGGGTGCGGAACCGGGACGGCGGGCACGCCCTGAGCCCCGCCGAACGGCGCGTGGCCGAACTGGCGGCGGCGGGGCACACCAACGCCCAGATCTCCTCCGCGCTCTGCCTCACCCGCCGCACCGTGGAGACCCACCTCACCAACGCCTACCGGAAGCTGCGGATCGCCCGGCGCACCCAGCTGGTGGCGGCGCTGGAGCGGTAGCGGCCACGGACGCGCCCCCGCCCGGGCGCGGACGCACCCGGGCGGGGGCGGCCGGTTCGACCCGGCCCGGCGTGATCAGGGCCCCGGCACCGGATCCCGCGTCATGACTCGGCGTCAGGACTTCGGCGTCAGGACTTCGACAGGGTGAAGGAGACCGCGGCGTTGTCGCCGCTGCCGCCCTGCCAGGTGCACTTGTACCCGGCCGGCGCGTCGCAGCTGTAGCCGTTGCTGCCCCAGTACGGGTTGTTCCAGTGCAGCTTGACCTCGCCGCCGTTGTCGAGCGTGTAGGTGATGTTGCCCTCGGTCCCGGTCGCGAACCCGCAGGACTCGCTCTGCCAGCTGGAGGACTTCGTGTTGGGGATGTAGTCGGACGGCAGCATGTCGTTCGTCCAGCAGCCGTGGTCGAGCTTGTCCCACGTCTTGGTCAGGCCGGACCCGCTGCCGTTGGAGAGCGTGACCTTCGTGGAACGGTCCGCGGCGACCAGCGGCACGTTCGCCGCCGCGCTCTCGGCGGCCGGGCGCTGCGCCGCCGAGGCCTGCGGCCCGTCCTGTCCGGCCGCGGCCTGCGCGGACGGGGCGAGGGCGACCGCTCCGGCCGCCATCAGCACGGCGGTGAGGGCGCCCGCGGCCGTGCGGCCCAGACCGGTCATGGAGGTCGTACGCTGCATGGGTCTACCAACTCTCTTCTCGGCTGGACGAGCGGACACGCGTCACGCTCGCCTTGGTCCCGTCCGGAGGGGGGCGCCGCGGCTGGGTGCCGGCGCCGGGTGACTCACTGGCTGTGGAGACTCACTGGATGTAGAGCTCCCAGGTCTCCACGCCGTTGTCCCAGATCTTCTCGATCCTCATCGCGATGGCGCTCCCGAGGCCGTACAGCACCCAGTACGCGGCCTCGGCGGCGAACTGGGAGTTGTACCGGCCGACCCAGTGCCAGATGTCGAGCGCCTGCGCCGACGCGCCTTCCTGGACGGCGGGCGCCGCGACGGGCGCCGGCGCGGCGTGCGCCGGGGCGGGGGAGGCCGCGGCGGCGTAGGCCTGGGCGGTACCGCCGACGAGAACCGCGGCCGCGAGAGCCGCGCTGAGCGAGACCGCTCCGATTCGCCTGTTCATGACAAATGTCCCTTCTGGGCGTTCCACGTGAACAGCCGGTCACCCGGGGCCGATCGGTCCCGCCCCGACCCGGCTGCGGGGTGCGGTGGCAGTCACAGACTGGCATCCGACCGCCACGCTCGGGCATCGTGGAAAACCGCGAACTTGGCACGGCGGGCGTCCGGCCGAAGGCCCCCGAGCGGCGCCGCGACGGCGCGCTCGGGGGCCGGTACGCACCCGCGACGGGGTCAACTCGCCGCAGCGGCCGCCAGTTCGGCCGCGGCGTCGGCGCAGCCCCAGCTGAGCGTGACGCCGGCGCCCCCGTGGCCGTAGTTGTGGACGGTCCGGCCGTCCGGCTCCG
>NZ_LFVW01000541.1:0-5794 GCF_001182915.1 Kitasatospora sp. MY 5-36 | reverse complement strand
GGGGACCGCCGTGGCGGGCGGGCCGCAGGCCGACGACGTGGCCGAGGACGCGGGCCTCGCGCAGTGCGGGGATCCGGGCCGTGCAGCGGGCGAGGATGGCCTCGGCGGTGGCCGGGTCGGCGACGGTGTTCCAGTCGTCCGCTTCGAAGGTGCCGCCGAGGACGACGTCGGTGCTGCGGGGGTGGATGTACGTGTAGCCGGCCGGGTCGTCCTGGATCCGGGTCGAGGTGGGCAGGCCGGGGTTGCGGACGAGGACGAGCTGGCCCCGGATCGGGTGCACGGCCCGGTCGTCGCAGAGCTGCCGGGCGCCGATCCCGGTGGCGTTGACGACCACGGGCGCCCAGGCGCGGGCCTGGTCGAGGGTGTCGAGGCGGCGGTGGACGATCCCGCCGCCGTTGTCGACGAACCGGCCGAGCAGCCAGGGCAGGTAGAGCGGCATCTCGACGGCGGGCGCGGTGAACGACCAGCCGTCCGCGCAGTCCGCTCCGCGTTCGGCGGCCGTCAGCCGGCGCAGGTCGGGGACGGCGTCGCCCCACCAGGGCTGGCCTGCCGACTGCCGCTCGTGCTCCAGCATGCGGGTGCTGCGCATCGAGACGCCGGGCACGCCCTCCTCGGCCTGGCGGGCGAACTCCGCGAAGGCCGTCGCGGACCAGTCCGCCACCCGGCCGCCGGTGCCGGTGGCAACCGGGAACCAGACGGCGGCGGCCACCGCCGAGGTCGTCGACAGCAGCCCGTCGGCCGTCACCACGACGACCCGAAGTCCCTTCTCCTGCAGGCGTATCGCCGTGGTGAGCCCGATGATCCCGCTCCCGACCACGACGACGTCCATCACGCCGTCCACCGTGCCGCCCGTCGCACCGTCCGTCGTGCCGTCCATCGCGAACCCCTCCCTCGGAGGCCGCCCGCCGGGTGCCGGCGGCCCTCACCAGGAAAGCGGCTCGCGCCGGAAGCCGTCCAAGACCGGTTCTGTCCGGAAGCGATAAGCCGCCCTTATCATCGCCGGATGGATCTGCGGATGGATCTGCGGCGCATGCGCTACTTCTCGGTGCTGGCGGAGGAGTTGAACTTCACCCGGGCCGCCCGCCGGCTGCACGTGGCGCAGCCGGCGCTGAGCCAGCAGGTCAGGGCGCTGGAGCGGCAGCTGGGCGTGGAGCTGGTCGAGCGCACCAGCAAGGGCTGCGCGCTGACCCCGGTCGGGCGCGCGGTCGCCGAGGAGGCCCGGCGGGTGCTGCGGGAGGTGGCGGCGGCCGAGGAGCGGGTCGCGGCGGTGGTCCAGGGGCGGGAGGGACGGCTGCGGGTGGCGTACACCCGCTCCGCCCGGGGCGGGGTCTGCGACGCCCTGGTGACGGAGTTCCGCAACCGCTACCCGCGGCTGGACGTCGCCCTGCAGACCGGCTGGACCTCGCACAACGTCGCCGAGCTGCTCGCCGGGCGGCTGGACGCGGCGTTCGTCCGGCCGCCGCTGGACGTCCCCGGGCTCGACTGCCGGATCGTCGCCGAGGAGGAGCTGCTGCTCGCCGTGCCGGCCGGCCATCCGCTCGCCCGCACCCGGGCCCGGATCGGCCGGCACCGGATCGCGGACGAGCCGGTGGTGCTCTGGCCGCGCCAGAACGGGCCCGGGATGCACGCGCTGATCACCGGGCAGCTGTGGCCGGGCCGGTCGCCGCGGATCGTGCGGGAGGAGCCGGACGACGAGCAGCTCCTGCTGGCGGTGGCGGCGGGGTACGGCATCGCGCCCATCCCCGAGGGCCGGGCCCGGGTGTTCCGGATCCCCGGCGTCTGCCTGCGCCGGCTGACGGCCCCGGTGCCGACCGTCACGCTGGGGCTGGCCCACGATCCGCGGACGGCTCCCCCGGCCGTCCAGCTGCTGCTGGCGATGGCCCCGCGGCTCGCGGGGTCCGCGGGCGCCTGACCGGACGCGGGAGGACGTCCGGAGGCGGGCGGACGACCGGACGCGGAGAGACCGTGCCCGCCCCCGTCATGCCGCGGGGGCGGGCACGGCCGTCGGGGCCGGCGTCGGGGCCGGCTCAGCCGATGGTGGAGCCGGTGACCGGGGCGGAGAGCTCGACGGTCTCGCCCTTGAGCCCGGTCTTGACGAACTGCCAGCTCAGGCCGGTGATGACGCCCTTGTCCAGCGGGGCCAGCTTGGCGAAGGCGGGCTGGCTGAGGTCGATGTGGGTGGAGTCGCAGGAGGGACACTGGTCCTTCACCGGGACGGTGACGGTCTTGCCCTGGTAGGTCACCTTGACCGAAATGCCCTTGCAGACCGGGTCGTTGTTCGGGTTGGCGGTGGTCCACCAGGTGTGCGAGACGGCGACCAGCATCTGGGTGGAGGCGTTGATCTGGGTGCCGCAGGCGCCGTAGCCGGCGTCGGTGTAGTAGGTGGCCTTGCCGGTCATGGGCTGGTTGATCGGTATCGCCGCGCTGGCGGAGCCGGCCGTGAGGGCGATCAGGGCGGCCGCGGCGAGCGGGGCGCCCGCGAGGATCCTGAGGTTCTTGCCGATGGCACGCATGGTTCGTTCCCTTCGGTTGCGGTGAAGGTCATGAGCATGACAGGCAGAAGTCGGCACACTCGTACGGAAGTTCACCGACCGAACGCCTTTGTGGAGGAAACGTATGCGCCTGACCGCAAGGTGGTCCAGACCTCCGCGATGTTGGCATGAACACAAGGCAAGAATCTTTACCAATGCGGCCGAAGGGGCGAAGATGCGTGACCGCCCTGCCACGGAGGGTGTTGACAGGCCGTCACCCGAGCCCCCGGAGGCCTCCTCAGATGCGCACCTCGCTCGTCGCCCTGCTCCTCGGCAGCGTCCTGCTCCCGACCACCGCCCCCGTCACCGCCGGCGCCGCGCCACGCGAGGTGAACCAGGGCTACAGCATCCCGGTCGCCGGCGTGACCGACCTCGGCGCCCTGCCCGTCCTCGCCAGCCTCGGGCTGGACTTCGCCCGCCTGCTCGGGCAGTAACGACCGCACCGCCGTCACCGAACGTCACAGCCGCACCGGCATCCGGGCAGGCGTCGGCCCCGAGGCGGGAACCACCCGCGCCGGCCCGGATTACTTCCGCTCCGAAAATTAGTAACCCCGCCCCCGGGCCACAAGCCCGACCCCCCGCCCGCAGTGCGCCCGCCATCCCCCCGTCATCCGCCGCAACACCCGGCAAACGGCCGCAAGCCGCCGCAACGAAGCGGCAACGCCCTTTCCCACCAGCCAAGATGACGATTGACAGGAGCCCGGGCGGTTCAGCACGATGAGGCCCGAGCCCATCCGCAGCGACCAGGAAGGAGGGCCGATGGCCACCGTCGTCCGCCCCGCCCCCCGCCGCTGCCCGCGCCGCTGTTGTCGCGGCGCCCTCGCCCGCTGACGTCCGCCGAAGCGGACCGTCACGCCCCCGTACGCCCGCTGCCCGCCGTGCGGAGCCGTACACCCACCGCCGCCTGACGCCGCTCCGCGCGCCCGCCATTCGTCACGCTGCGTAGCCGCATTCGCCGTCACCACACCCGTCCCGAAAGGGCCCCGCCATGACCACCGCCGACGCCACCGCCCCGACCGCGCTCCGCCTCACCCCCGTCGCCGGCCGGATCGGCGCGCTCGTGCACGACATACGCCTCGGCGGCGACCTCCCCGCCGGGACCGTCGCCGCCCTGGAGGCCGCCCTGTACGAGCACAAGGTGCTCTTCTTCCGCGGCCAGCAGCACCTGGACGACGCCGGGCAGGAGGCCTTCGCCCGGCTGCTCGGGCAGCCGGTCGGCCACCCCACCGTGCCCAGCGCGGACGGCCGCTACATCTTCGAGCTGGACGCCACCAAGGGCGTGCGCGCCAACAACTGGCACACCGACGTCACCTTCGTCCCGTCCTACCCCAAGGCCTCGATCCTGCGCTCCCTGGAGGTCCCGCCGGCCGGCGGCAGCACCGTCTGGGCCAACACCGCGGCCGCCTACCGGGACCTGCCCGCCCCGCTGAAGACGCTCGCCGAGAGTCTGCGCGCCGTCCACACCAACGACTACGACTACGCGGCCCGGCTCGCCCTGCGCCCCGAGCTGGCGGACAACGCCGAGGTCGCCAGGCTGTTCCGGGACGTGTTCGTCTCCACCGCCTTCAGGACCGAGCACCCGGTGGTCCGGGTCCACCCGGTGACCGGTGAGAAGACCCTGCTGCTGGGCGCCTTCGCCCAGCGCGTCCAGGGCGTCTCGGGCGACGACAGCAAAGCCCTGATCGACCTCTTCCAGCGCTACGTGGAGCGGCTGGAGAACACCGTCCGCTGGGACTGGCAGGTCGGCGACGTGGCGATCTGGGACAACCGCGCCACCCAGCACTACGCGGTCGCCGACTACGGCGACGAGCCGCGCCTGGTGCGCCGGATCACCCTGGACGGCGACCTGCCGGTCGGCGTGGACGGCACCCCGAGCCGGCTGCTGGAGCCCGCCGACCCGCCGCGGGTGCCGGGCCTGGTGCCCGCCGAGGAGCTCGAAGCGGCCAACTGACCGGGGCCGCGAGGGACCACGGCAGAAGATCCGCGCCGATGACCACGTCCACCGCCCCGCGCGCCGGCGACGACCGCCGGGACGCCAACGCCTCCGCCGTCCTGCGCACGGTGCTCGACCACGGGCCGATCGCCCGCAGCCGGGTCGCCGCGCTCACCGGGCTCAGCGCCTCGGCCGTCTCCCGGCAGGCGGTGGACCTGGTCCGGCTCGGACTCCTGCACGAACGGCCCGAGTTGGCGGCCGCCGGCACCGGCACCCTGGGCCGCCCCCAGCTGCCGCTCGACCTCGACCCGGACCGCCTGGCCGTGGCCGGGCTGCACATCGGCCTGCCGTTCACCACCGTCGCACTGCTCGACCTGCGCGGCCGGGTGCTGCGGCGCAAGGAGCTCCCGCACCGCGGCCGGACCGGCCCGGACCTGCTGCGGCCGCTGCTGGCCCGGCTGCCCCGGCTGATCGACACCCTGCGCGGCGACCGTACGGTGGTCGGCCTCGGCGCCGTCACCGGCGGCTCCGTCGACCCGGCGGCCGGGGTGGTCGTCCGGCACGATCCGCTGCGGTGGCGGGACCTGCCGCTGCGCGAGCAGCTGACGGCCGCCACCGGACTGCCCGTCCAGGTGGACAACCACGCCCGGGCGCTCACCCTGGCGGAGATCCTCTTCGGCCACCCGGCGGCCCGCCGCAGCATGGTCCAGCTGTTCGTCGGCCACGTGGTGGACGCGGCGCTCGCGGTCGCGGGCACCGTCCACCTGGGCCCGCCCTCGGCCACCGGCGACCTCGGCCACCTCCCGGTCTCCGGGACGGTCACCGACCCGGACGCGGACAGCCGGGAGCGCTGCCACTGCGGGCGGCTCGGCTGTCTCTCGGTGGCCGCCTCGGACACCGCGCTGTTCGCGGCGGCCGCCGCCGAGGGGGTCACCGCCACACCGGACCGGGCCCAGCTGATCGCCGCCGTCCGGCGCGGCGACCCGACAGCCGGCCGGCTGGTCCGCAACCGGGCCAGGATCGTCGGCCGCGCGCTCGCCCTGCTCGCCGACGTGGTCAACCCCGACCTGGTGGTGCTGACCGAGACCTTCGCCCTCCTCGACCCGGCCCATCTCGACGTCGTCCGGGCCGAGTTCGCGCTCCGCTCGCACCTGCACCGGGACGCCGGCCTGCTGATCGCCCAGCCGCGCGGCCGGGACGTGCTCGCCGTGGCCGCCGGAGCGCCGGTGCTCGGCGAGCTGTACGCCCGGCCGGTCCACGCGCTCACCGCACCCCGCGCCGCCCACCGCCCGTAACCGCCCCCGATCACCCGCAGCCGCCCCCGACCCCG
>NZ_LFVW01000540.1:0-1076 GCF_001182915.1 Kitasatospora sp. MY 5-36 | reverse complement strand
CCCGTCGGCGGCCAGCACGCCGCCCCTGCCGGTCAGCCGCGGCGCCACCGCGGCCACCCCGGCGGTCTGCCGCACCCGCTCCGTCGCCGCCGCGTCCAGACCGCCGGCCGCGGTCTTCCCGGTCACCTGGATGTCACCGGGCCCGACCTCGGCGGCCGCGGTCTGGCTGAAGGAGTCGACCAGTGCCCCGCTGCCGCTGACGGAGGCGATCAGGAAGGCCACCCCGAGCGCGATCGCGGCGCCGCTCAGGAGCAGTTGGCGCAGTTGGCCGCGCAGTTCGGCCACGGTGTATCGGTACGTCGTCATGGTTCCCCGGCTCGTCCACCCTGGCCGGTACGGTGCTCCGGCAGGGGCCTCGACGAGCCTAGGAGCGGAGCGGCCGCGGGCCATCGGCACGAGGTCTGCTTCATGATCAATCCGTGGGCGGACGGTCTCCCGCCCCCTCCTCCTCCCGGAGAGGTACGCCGCCCCTGACACCGTCAGCCCCGGGAACGCCGAGGGCCCATGGAAATCCGAGGGCCCATGGAACGCCGACGGTCCGGGGAACGCCGACGGCCGCCCGCCCCCGGAGGGGCGGACGGCCGGTGCGCGGTGCCGCTCGGGCGTCAGATCTTGTCGTACACACCGAACACGTCGATGATCAGGTCGGTCGACTCCCAGCCCCGGTTCCAGACGTCGACGGTGTCGGCACCGCTGACGTCCGCCTGTACGAGGTTCGACACGGTGGCGCCCTTCTCCCAGTTCAGGACCGAGGAGTCCGGCGGCGTCGGCCGGACGGCCTTGCCGTTCCCGTAGGCGTCGGCTGCGTTCGGGTCCGGCGCGACCGAGAGGTGTCCGCTGCCCTGGGTGTTGGTCACCGTCGTGTTCAGGACGAGGGCCTCGGCCGACCGCCCGACGATCCCCCCGGCGTACTGCTGGTAGTAGTCCTGCCCCTTGAGCGGCAGGGACAGCGACCGGCTGTCCCACACGCGCCGGGGCTCCACCGGCCGGTAGGCGGACTTGCCGTCGGCGCTGTAGTAGCCGGTGACGTCCACGATCACGTCGGCCCCGGACCAGGAGCCGTTGCGGACGCTGAC
>NZ_LFVW01000539.1:0-6910 GCF_001182915.1 Kitasatospora sp. MY 5-36 | reverse complement strand
GTTCAGGTTCGACGTGGCCGACGGCTGCCCGCCGCTCGGCGAGACCGTCAGGTGGCCCGAGCCCTGCGGGTTCGTCACCGTCACGTTGAGCGCCACGGCCGCCACCCCCTGGGCCGGCAGCCCGCCCTGGCCCGCGACCTGCACCGCGAAGGTGCTCTGGCCGGCGGCCTGCCCCTGAGCGGCGCCCTTGCCCTCGCGGGTGTCGGCGATCCGCGCCGGGTTCATCGAGGTGTACCCGTTGGCCGCGGTCTTGGCGAAGTAGCCCGTCACGTCGGCGATCAGGTCCACCGTGCCGCCGCTGCGGTTGGCCAGCTCGACGTACCCGTCCGCGCCGACCGGCACGATCGCCAGCGTCGGCACCGTCCTCCCCGCCGCGAAGTTCACGTTCGAGGTGGTCGGCTGCGACGTGCCGGAGGCGAACGCGATCACGTGCCCGTCCGCCACGGCGTTGGTCGCGGTGATGTTCAGCGCCACCGCCGACACCCCCGCCGGGATGCCGCCGCGGCCGGCCACCTTCACCCTGGTCGCGGCGTTCGGGCCGACGGCCCCGACGTACGGCGCCCCGGTGCCGTCCCGGGTGTCCAGCAGCCGGGTCGGCGCGTACGGGGTGAACTCGGAGCCGTTCAGCACCACCTCCGCGGTGGTAGTGGCGGTCAGCTTGCTGGTCTGGTCGGTCGCCGTGACCGTGATCGTGTGGGTGCCGGCCTTCCTGAACGTGTGCTTGAAGTGCCCGTACGCACTGGCGTTGGCCGCGTCCGTTTCGACCGGGCTGCCGTCGCCCCAGTCGAGCTGGTAGCCGATGGAGCCGTTGGGCAGGTCGGTGGTGACGCCGGTGGCGACCCCCACGCTGAGCGAGTCGGTGCTGTAGGAGCCCACGCCCACGGTGAACTTCGGCGCGGCCGACGGCGCCGAGGACGGCGCGGCGGCCGCGGTCTTCTGCTGTGCGGCCCCGACCCCCTTGGCCGCGAGGTCCTGCTCCGCGGCGGCCTGTCCGGCCTGCTCCGCGGTGGCTCCGGCGGCCGGAGCGGTGGCGGTCGCGGCCCCGCCGGGAGCGGCGGACGGGCTCGCCGCCTGCGCCACGGCGGGCACGAAGCCCACGACTGCCGCGACGACGGCGGTGGAGATGATGAAGCGGTGACGGTACACCGGCCCCCCAGTGCTTGAACGAGTTCAAAAAAGCCTGGACCGGAGCCTACCTGAACAAAGGTTCGGACCCGGCGGAATATCCGGCCACCTCCCGGCATCGGCCGGTGAACGGCCCGGAGAACGGACGGGACGACCGCACCGGACCGTGCGGCGAACCGGCGGAACCGACCGGCCCGGCCGGCCCGGAAAGCGGCACAGGCCCCCCGCCCGACATGGGCGGAGGGCCTGTGACCTGCGTGTTCGTTGTGCCCCAGGCAGGATTCGAACCTGCGACACCGGCTTTAGGAGAGCCGTGCTCTATCCCCTGAGCTACTGAGGCGGGGCCCGCGTGCTGCCGGGCCGTTCACAGCGTACCGGATCGGGGCTGGGGCTCGGGGTGCGTCCTGTGGATCTTGTCGGATCGGGCCGCGGCGGCGCGGACCGGGCGGGATCCGCGGGAGGCGCCGCACGGCGGCGGAGGGGGTGCGGGTGGCCGACGGCGTGTCAGGGCGGGTCAAGTAGCCTGCCGGGCAGGGCGGGATCCGCCCCGGCGCGTCGCGTGAAGGAGACGAAGGACTCGATGAGACCTGCTGTGCGCCCGGTGGGCCGGCTGTTGGGGCAGGTGTGGGTGTGGCCCGCGCTGGTCATGCTGGCGGTGGGCGGGTACCGGCTGGGAACGCCGGACCTGTGGCGGGACGAGATGGCGACCTGGACGGTGTCCACCCGCTCGCTGGGCGACCTGCTGCGACTGCTCCAGCACGTGGACGCCAGCAACGGCGCGTACTACCTGCTGATGCACGGCTGGACGGCGGTGTTCGGCGACTCGACGCTCTCCCTGCGAATACCCTCCGTGCTGGCGATGGCCGGGGCGGCGGCGCTGGTGGCGCTCACCGCCCGACGGCTGTTCGGCAGCAAGGTGGCGGCGGTCGGCGCCGGGCTGCTGCTCGCGGTGCCCCCGGAGATCTCCCGGTACGCCCAGGAGGCGCGCTCCTACGCGCTGGTGACCTGCGCGATCGCGGCGGCCTCGTACTTCCTGCTGCGGGCCCTGGAGCGGCCGACCTGGCGGCGCTGGGCGCCGTACTGCGTGGCCATGGCGCTGGCCGGCGCCGGGCACCTCGTCTCCTTCAGCACCGTCGCCGGGCAGCTGGGGCTCCTGGCGCTGCACCTGTGGCGCACCCGTCCGGCGGCGGACCGGCGGCTGCTGTGGCAGTACCCGCTGGCGGTCGCCGTGGCGGCGCTGCCGGTGCTGCCGGTGGTGCTCCTGGGCAGCCGGCAGTCGGACCGGCAGCTGGGCTGGATACCGACCCCCTCCCTGCGCGGCCTCGCCTACTTCGGCGAGCGCCTCTTCGGCTCGGACCTCGTCTTCTACGCCTTCGTCCCGCTGGCGCTGCTGGCACTGGCACTGCCCGGCCGGCGGATCCAGGCCTGGCAGGCGCTCCTGCTCGCGGAGCTGCCGGTGGTGGGCGTCTGGCTGGTGTCCCGGCTGACCGACACCTCGTACTTCCTCGGGCGGTACCTGCTGTTCACGGTGCCCGCCTGGGCGGTGCTGGCCGGTGGCGGCGCCGGGGCGGTGTACGGCGCGGTGGCGGCCCTGGCCCGACGGCGCGGCCGGGCGCCCCGGGGGGCCGTCGCGGTGGCCGGGCTGCTGACGGTCGGGCTGCTCGCGGCACCGGCCGTGGTCGCGCTGCCGAAGCAGCCCGAGATCCGGTACGCGGACTCGCACAACGGCTCGGAGGAGCCGTTCAAGGCGGCGGCCCGGGAGATAGCGGCCGGCTACCACACCGGGGACGGGATGGCGGCCCCGCTGGGCGACCAGTCCTGGGCGATGGCCTGGCCGGGCGTCAGCTACTACCTGCCCCGGGACGTCGTCCCTTTCCCGGTCTTCGTCGCGCAGAGCGCAGACGACGCCGAGGACCTCTCCCCGACGCCCTGCCCGCAGCCGGCGGACTGCCTGGGCGGGGTGTCCCGGATATGGCTGCTGGTCCTCGGCGACACCGAGGACCCGCTGGGCGCGATGCCGACCGACCAGGCGCAGGTGCTCCGCACCCAGTACGGCGACCCGGACCGGGTGACGCCGCTCGGCGGCCTCACGCTCGCGCTGCTCGACCGGGACGTGTAGGGGGCGGAAGGAACGGAAGAAGGGGAGCCGGTGTGGACCGGCTCCCCTTCTTCCGTCCCGCGTTCGGCGCCTCAGCCGCTCAGCGCCTCACAGCGTGCGCAGCAGCCGGGACTGGATGGACGGCGGGTTCAGGTCGGACTGGAGGGCCACCGGGACCTCCGCCTTGTCCTCGCCCGCGCCCACCCGCAGCGTGCCGACCTCCGTGCCGGCCAGCGCGCGGTGGCCGATCTTCGAGGTGTCCAGGGTGACCGTGCCGGAGATGCCGGGGAAGCCCGCCACCACCAGGTCCTTGGTCGCGACGACCGCGACCTTGCCGCCGATCCCGTCGTCCACCGAGCCGACGACGTCGCCCTTCTTCACCACGGTCTGGCCGGTCACGCCGTTCTGCGCGGCCTGGATCTGCTTGCCGCTGACCTTCAGCACGGTCGGCAGGATGCCGTCGCCCGGGTTGGGCGAGGTGGCCTGCTGGCCCAGCGTGACGCCGAGGATCAGCCGCTGCACGCCGCCGATCTCCTTGTAGGCGGCCCACATCAGGCAGCCGCCGGCCGGGGTGCTGGAACCGGTCTTGACGCCGATGACGCCGGTCTTCGGGTTGATCAGGTTGTTGGTGTTGGAGATCTTCACGTTGTTGAAGTTGGTCTCCGGGGTGGAGACGATCTGCCGGAAGATCTCGTCCTGCATGACCTGCTCGGCCAGCTTCAGCTGGTCCTTGGCGGTGGACTTGGTGTCCGCGCTGAAACCCGCCGGGTCGGCGTAGATGGTGTTGGTCATGCCGAACTTGGTCGCGGTGTCGTTCATCAGCTTGACGAACGCGTCCTCGGAGCCGGAGTGGAAGCGGGCGAGCAGCCGGGCCACGTTGTTGGCCGAGGGCAGCATCAGCAGTTCCAGCGCCTGGTACTCGGTGATGACCTGGCCCTCGGTGAGGGTCACCCGGGACTCGTCGACGTTGCCGGACTCCTGCGCGGCCTGCTTGTCGACGGTGATCTTCGGACCGCTCTCCCCCTTCTTCAGGGGGAACTTCTGGAGGATCAGGTAGGCGTTCATCACCTTGGTGACGCTGGCAATCGAGGACGGCGTCTCCTGGCCCGAGCTGCCGAGGCTGCCGACGCCGACCACCTCGGCGGCGGACTGGCCCTTGGCCGGCCAGGCGAGGTCGAGTACGTCGCCGGAGAAGCTGTAGCTGCCCGCGGCGGTCATCTTCAGCTTGGGGTCCGGCAGCGGACGCAGCAGCTGGGCCACCGCGAGCGCGCCGAGCACCACGGCGAGGAAGACCGTCCAGATGGTCACCCGCTTGAGGGCGCGCCGCAGCGGCGAGACCGGGCGGGCGTTGAGGGAGGCCAGGACCTCCATCGCCTCGGCGGTGTTCTCCGGCGACGGCAGCGGCTCCGGGGCGGGCAGCGGCTCGGGCTTGGGCAGCGGCGGGACCGGCGGCACCGGCCGCGGGTCGGGCTCCGGCAGCGGCTTCGGCGCCGGTACGGGGGCGGGCTCGGGGGTCGGCTTCGGCAGCGGCGCCGGACCGGGGGTCGGCTCGGGCTCGGGAAGCGGCTTGGGCTCGGGCCTGGGCTCGGGCTTCGGCTCCGGCACGGTGCCGGTCCCGGGGACGGCGGCGGCCGCGGAGGCGCGCAGCGGCGCGGGCTTCTCCAACTTCTCGGCCTGCCCCGGCCGCTGACCCGACTGACCGGGCTGAGCGGGCTTGGTCAGCGCGAGGGTCACGGAGCCGATGGCGGGAGCGGCCTCGTCGTCGCCGGTGTCGCCGGTCTCCTCCGGGGTCTCCTCGGCCTTCCCTGCCTTCTCGCTCTTCTCGGTCTTCGCAGCCTTCTCGACCGGCTCCGCCGTGGCGGCTTCGTCGGCCTTGTCGGCCGCTTCGTCGGCCGGCTCGTCGAGCTTCTCCGCCGCCTTCTCCACCGGTGCGGCGGCAGGCTCGGAGCCGCCCTCGGAGCCGGTCTCCCCCGACGGCTCGGCCGTCTTCTCCCCGGCCTTCCCCGCCACCGCGGCACCTGTCCGCATGGCGAGACGCGGGTCGGCGGCGACCGGACGCCCGGCGGGCTCCGTCACCTCCGCGGTGTCCGACGAGGACTCCTTCTCCTCGCCCCCACCTTCGGAACTCCCCTTGCCGGCAGCCTTCACCAGCTCCTCGGGCAGCCGCAGCGCGGTGGTCCGGTTGTCCACCGGCAGCCGCAGCATCGTCGTCCGGCTGTCCACATCCCGGACGCGGAGCTGCACGGTCGAGCCGCCCTTGGGCGCCGTCGCCGGGGCGTCGTCGGACGCCTCCGGGGCGGCCTCGGCGGAGGTCTCCGCGGGGCTCTCCGAGGCGGTGCCGGAGTCGGCGGCCGAGGTGGCCTCGGAGGAGGTCTCCGCGGTCGCCCCGGTCTCAGCCGCGGCTGACGCCCGGTCGGCCGCCGCACCGGAGCCGCCCCCGGCCGGCCCGGCGGCGCCGGCCGCCGCACCGGTCCGTTCGGGTTCGCGGTCCCGCTGCCGCTCGTCGCCGTCCCTCAGCACCCTGTCGGGGGACTCGCCCACGTATCCCAGCCTCCTCAACGCCCGGCGGGGCACCGGCGAACCCGATTTCGGGAAGCCGACGCCCCGCCCCGTGTACCTGTACAGTCTCCGCCACCGGCGGCCGTTCCGGCCGCGCACACCCCGCCCGACCGGCGCTTATTGTCGTCGCCCGGCCGCGCCGCGGTCTGTTCACCGCTCAGACGCAGGGCCCGCCGCCGCCGGTTCCGCGCCTTCACCGCAAGGTCACGATTCGGAGGCGTACTCGACAAGCCCGTGTGAGAGGCGTCACCCTGTCTCTCATCCACGCGGGGAGGCTTGGATGGGCAAGAGCCGCAGAACTGTTCCCGAGGAACTCTTGCTGCTCGCTTTGGACCCGACCACGGGTACCACGGCGCAGCCGCAGACCCTCGACCTCGGACTTGCCGGGGCCCAGCTCGTCGAGCTGTCCCTGGCCGGACGGATCGTACCGGAGGGAGACCGGATCGCCGTCGTGCTCGCACGGCCGACCGGCGACCCGACCCTCGACCATGCACTGGAACTGCTGCGCCGACGCGGCAGTCCGGTCCGCGCGGCGCACTGGATCGGCGGGCCCCGGCTGGGGCTGCGGCAGACGTATCTGGCGCACCTGGAGCGCTGCGGCATGGTCACGGCCGTACCGGGCCAGGTGTGCGGCGTGCTGCCGACGACCCGGTACCAGGCGTCCGACGACTGCACCAACGCCGCGATCAAGCAGCGGCTGGACACCGCGATCCGCACCGGCGTCCCGCCGGATCCGCGGACGGCGGCGCTCGCGGCGCTGGCCCACTCGGTCGGCCTGGGCAAGCACCTGTACCCGGGCAACGAGGGCCGGTCCTCGCGGTCGCGGCTGCGCGACCTGATCCGGTACGACCCGCTGGGCGGGATGGTCGCGCACGCCGTGATGGACGTGCAGAACGGCCTACCGGCTCAGCAGAACCGTTCTTCCCAGGGTTCCGGGGCCGCTTCCGGCCGTCCTGGCGCCCGTACGGCGGGCCGGGGTTCGGGCGGGCGGGTCCCCGCCTCCCGGGTCGGCGTGCGCTGATCACAGCGGCGGGCACTGATCTCGGCGGAGCGCACTGACCGCGGCGGTCCGCGCGGCCCGGCGGGCAGCCATCACGGCGCCCGACACCACCGGCCGCACGCCCGCCG